>JBMOEP010000293.1:0-3052 GCA_049314675.1 Phenylobacterium sp. | reverse complement strand
GGGATATGGCTCTTGCGATAGAGTCCCAGCAGGGACCCGTCGGCGTCGACCATGACCAGGCTGTTGAAGTAGTGCGGCCCCTCGCGCTCGAAGATGGAGATGGGCAGGACCACCCCCAGCTCGGCCGCCAGGGGGGCCAGGGCGGTGACGCAGGGGTGTTCGCGCCAGGGATGGGCCTCGGCGAACCAGCGCTCCTCCTGGGCGACGCAGAAGTAGGGGCCCTGGAAGAGCTCGGAGGGCAGGATGACCTGGGCACCCTGGTCGGCAGCCTGCCGGATCAGGTCGGCCGTGCGGGCGATGTTGGCGTCCCGATCGGCGCCGTAGGCGCTCTGCAGGGCCGCGACGGTGAGCATTCGGGGCATCAGGCCGGCTCCTGCTGGGAGATGCAGTGGAAGGATCCGCCCCCGGTCAGGAGGGCGTTGGACGGCAGGGGGAGGATCTTCCGGTCCGGGAAGACTTCCGCAAGGCCCTGAGCGGCCAGGCTGGCCGCAAGGCCCTCGCCATACACTGGCAGGATCACGGCCTGGTTGGCGATGATGAAGTTCATGTGGCTGGCGGGGACCCCGCCGACACCCCCCGCTTCGATCCAGCCGGGCGAGGGAATCCGGACCACCCGAAGGCGACGTCCGGCAGCGTCTGTCATCCCGGCCAGGGCCTCGGCTGCGGCGTCATAGACCTCGGTGTTGGGATCCCCGCGCCCGAAGGCCATGGGACAGACGACCACGCCCGGCGCCACGAACCGCGCCAGGTTGTCGACATGCCCGTCCGTGTGGTCGTTCTGGAGCCCGTCGCCGAGCCAGAGCACCTTGCGGGCCCCCAGGTCCCGGGCAAGGGCCCTCTCGGCCGCCGCCTCGGTCCAGCCAGCGTTGCGGTTGGGATTGAGCAGGCACTGGCGCGTGGTCAGCACTGTCCCCTCGCCGTCGTGATCCAGGGCACCGCCCTCCAGCACCACTTCGCTCTGCAGCAGGGTTGCCCCGGCGGCCCCGGCGACCTGGGCGGCCACCTCATCGTCGTGCGGCAGGTCGTACTTGCCGCCCCAGCCATTGAACCGGAACCCGACGCAGGCGTCCTGACCCAGAAAGATGGGCCCTGTATCGCGCAGCCAGACATCCCCGAACCGGCCAGGGACGATCTCGACGCCCGCGACGCCGTCCAGCCGCTGGCGGGCCTCGGCCTCGCCGGCGTCGGAACCGGTCATCAGGCGCACGCGCTCTCCGCCCGGGCCAGCCAGGGCGCGGGCCAGGGCCTCGACCTCGTCCTGGGCGGGGGCAAGATTGTCCTCCCACAGGTCTTTATGGCTGGGAAAGCCGAGCCACATGGCCCTGTGGGGTGCCCATTCGGCGGGGACGGTACGGGACATGGCGCGGTTCTCCCTCAAGGGACGCGGGCAGATGGGCGAGGCGGGCCCCGGCGTCAACCCGGCGCATGAAAAAGGGGCGGCCCGTCACCGGACCGCCCCGATCTCATGTTCAGCGGCCCAGGATCAGAAGCGGGCGCCGACCGTCATCTGCAGGGTCTGCGGCGCACCCACCGAATAGCTCGGGGCGAAGCCGGTGGAGCCAGGGACGGTCACGGCGTTCTGCTGCGAGCTGATGTTGCCCAGGTACTGGGTGTCGAAGATATTACGCACATTGACCTGGAGGTAAGCGCCCTCGATGGCGGCGACGGGCAGCTGCCAGCGCAGACCCGCATCCCAGACATTGTAGGGCGGGCTCTTCTCGTCGTTGACGTCCGTGGAGAACCGCTCGGACACCCACTTGGACTGGACGTTGACGCTAAGGGCGTCATTCAGGGCCCACTCCACCCGGAGGACCTCGGTCCATTCCGGGGTCTCGACCAGGGTCTTGCCCTTGGTCGGCAGGAAGTTACCGCCAGAAAGGGGGATGTTCGACTGGACCTCGGAGTCGTTGTACGAAACCGAGCCGATCAGGGTCAGCGGCTCGAAGGGCTGCCAGACCGCCTGGCTGTCAAAGCCCTGGATCTTCACGCTGCCGATGTTCCGGTCGAAGAAGAGACCGAGCTCTTGGTCGTAGGAGCTGACGATCCGGTTCTGGAAGTCCTGGCTGTAGATCGAGGCGGACACCAGCAGGGTCGGGCTGCTGTAGCGGTAGCCCAGGTCGTAGGTCGTGGTGGTCTCGGGCTGCACGCCCGGATTGGTGACGGCACCGGTGCTGGAACGGACGACCGTGTAGAGGTTGTCCGTCCGGGGGGCCGAAAGCCCTTCTGCATATGAGAAGTAGACGGTCTGGTTCGAGCCGAACTTGTAGCTCAGGCCCACGTTCGGCAGCACCTTGTCGTACTTCTTTTCGGCCGAGTAGGGCTTGATGTACTGGCTGGTGTTGCCAGCGAACTGGACATTGCCGTTGGCCAGGGTCGTCGCGACCGGCTGGGTGGTGCAGAGCACGTTGCTGGAGGCGTTCTGCGAGTAGCAGTACTGGTTCAGCTCACGCTGGAAGTAGGGTGCCCGCAGGCCCAGGCGAACCTCCAGCGCGTTGTCGAAGAACTTACCCGAGTACTCGGCCGCGAACATGTTGAGCTCGGCGATCGAATACCGGTCCCGGCCGCGCATGAAGTTGCCGTCGTTGGTGGCGATGCGCGGGGCGTGGTCGGTCTTGCCCCCGAACACGTCAGAGGGGTTGCCGTTCTGGTCAACGGCCGACCACTCGGCCGACTGCCGGTGCCGGGCATAGTCGCGGGCATAGGCGAAGCGGACCCGGTTGGTGTCGTTGATCGCCCAGATCAGCGAGGTGTTGATGCTGTAGCGGTGCGTATTGGTGAGGTTGGGCGTGTACATCTGGACGGAGTCCAGGGTGTCGTTGTCGCCATTGAGGTCCCGGCCCGGGCCGGTGGGGCCAGCGATGCCCTTCAGCCGGTTGTCGGTCTCGGACAGCACCGTGAAACCGCCGCCGTTCGCCAGGACGTACTGGGCGGACGGGTCGAAGGTGAAGATGAGGTTATCCAGGATGTGGTACTTGAACTGGCCCCGGATGTTTCCGGTGTTCGAGGGGTTGATCCGGATGTTGTAGTAGTTGGTGCAGCTTCCCGGGTTCAG
>JBMOEP010000292.1:0-3064 GCA_049314675.1 Phenylobacterium sp. | reverse complement strand
CCCACCGCCCGCCAACCGCGCGCAGGCCCTCGCCATCCTCACGGCCCCGGGCCAACCCTACGAACTGGCGACCCTCGAGATTGGCGGCTACCCGCGGAAGATCTTCGCTGTAGCCCCGCCCACCCTGCGCGAGATGTTCGCCGCCGCCGTGTCGGACGCCACCTTCCTGGTCTATGGAGAGGAGCGCCTGACCTTCGCCGAGGTCGCCCGGGACGCTGCACGCCTGGCCTCTGTCCTGGTCACACGCTTCGGGGTCGGCAAGGGTGACCGGGTCGCCTTCTCCATGCGCAACTTCCCCGAGTGGGTCATCGTCTACCAGGCGGCGACCTCCATCGGCGCCGTGGCCGTGGCCATGAACGCCCTCTGGCAGTCAGACGAGCTGGAGTATGGCCTGAAGGACTCCGGCGCGAAGGTCTTCATCGCCGACCAGGAGCGCCTGGACCGCCTTGCGGGCTGTTCGCCGGACCTCATCGTGCCGGTCATCGCCGTCCGCGCCGACCGGCCCGGCGCAGCCGCTCGCTACGAGGACCTGATGGCGGAGGCTGCGGGCGCGACCCTGCCAGCCTCCGACATCGCTCCTGACGACGATGCCACCATCTTCTACACCTCGGGTTCCACGGGCCATCCCAAGGGGGTGGTGTCGTCCCACCGCAACATCATATCGGCCCTGTTTTCCTGGGAGCTGGACGTCCGCGCCGGCGGCCTCGTGGC
This sequence comes from Phenylobacterium sp., assembly GCA_049314675.1. Lineage (GTDB taxonomy): Bacteria > Pseudomonadota > Alphaproteobacteria > Caulobacterales > Caulobacteraceae > Phenylobacterium. The sequence continues at coordinate 2,353 of JBMOEP010000292.1, read as the reverse complement.
GGGGATTGAGCCGGTCCCGCCCGCCCGCCAGCCGGTCGCCCTGCTGGGCGTGCCCCTGTTCCACGTCACCGGCGCCAACGCCATCTTCCTGCAGTGCTACCGGGCCCAGCGCGCCATGGTCTGCATGTACAAATGGGACGCGGAACTGGCAGCCGAGATCATCGAGCGCGAGAAGGTCACCAGCTTCACCGCCCCGGCGGCCATGACCGGGGACCTGGTGCGCGAGGCCAAACGGACCTCCCGGGATCTCTCCAGCCTGCTGACCGTCGGCGGGGGCGGGGCCCCCCGGGCACCCGAACAGGTGGCGCAGATCGGCGCGTCCTTCGGCCAGGCCATGCCCAACACCGGCTGGGGCATGACCGAGACCAACGCCATCGGCACCGGCATCGGCGGCGAGGAATACCTCAACCGCCCGGCCAGCTCAGGCCGCTGCTCGGCGGTGCTCGAACTGAGGATCCTCGATGATCAGGGCCAGGCCCTGCCCGCTGGCGAGCGTGGCGAACTGCTGATCCGTGGGACCAGCCTCTTCCGGGGCTACTGGAATCGCCCCGAGCTGAACGCCGAGATCTTCGAGGACGGCTGGTTCCGGACCGGCGACGTCGCCTACCTGGACGACGAGGGCTATCTCTTCATCGTCGACCGCATCAAGGACCTCATCATCCGGGGCGGCGAGAACATCGGCTGCGGCCAGGTGGAGGCGGCCCTGCTCAAGCATCCGCACATCCACGAGGCGGCGGTCTACGCCGTACCGGACGAGCGGCTGGGCGAAGAGGTCGGCGCCACGGTCCACGGCGATCCGGGCCTCGACCCCGACGAGATCCGTGACTTCCTCAAGGATCAGCTCGCCCGGTTCGAGGTGCCGCGCTACATCGATATCTCGCCGGAACCCCTGCCACGTATCGCCTCGGGCAAGATCCTCAAGCGCGGCCTGCGTGACGAGGCCGCCCGCCGCCTCGCCGGCGCCCCGAAGACCTGAAAGGCTCCTCCATGAAGCGCTTCCTCGCCGCCGCCGCCCTCGCCCTGGCCCTTCCGGTCGCTGCCCTGGCGGCCAGCCCGGAATACGCCGTCATCCAGATGAGCCAGCCGGTGGACCGACCGGCGGCCGAGGTCTGGAAAAAGGTCGGCGGCTGGTGCGACCTCGGCGTCTGGATGAAGATCGACTGCAAGGTTACCCAGGGTGACGGCGGAATCGGCTCTGTCCGCTCCATCGCCGGCGGCCGGGTCACCGAGATCCTGGTGGCGCGCACCGCCCTGTCCTACGGCTACACCCAGCCCCCGGTGGAGGGCCGCCCCTACGACCTTTACCACGGCTTCGTGGAAGCCCGGCCGGTCACGGCGAAGACCTCGGTGCTGGACTACACCCTGATGTACGACGTCTCCGGCCTGCCGGACGCCGCCGCCCGCAAGGCCGACATGGATCGTCGCCGGGCGATGTTTGAGGGTGCCCTGCGCAACATGAAGGCCCTGGCCGAAAGCAAGTAACCGCCGCTGACCCCCTCACCGGGCTTCGCCGGGAGCTCCCCCTGATGTGGAGCAATTGGCTCTGTAATTCCGCCCCCAAGGGGGAGGTGGCCCGCGCAGCGGGACGGAGGGGGTCTGCCGAGGCGCCGCTGGGCTCCCTAAGTCGGCTTTGCCGACAGCTCTGCCTTGGGGGAGCAATGACGCCGTCCGGCGGTCATTCGGCCAGGAGGGCTTGGCAGCGCCGGCGGACCTGAGCGATCTGGCTCGGCAGCCAGTCGCCAGGATCGATCTCCGGACGCTCGTGCAGCCAGCCCAGCTGGACAAGGTCGCGCACCAGCAGGAAGACGGGCAGCTGCGCCGCCTCGGCCTCCGGCAGGTTGCGCACCTTTCGGTATCCGGACAGGAAGGCGTCCCTGACGGCCGAGAAATCCGCCGCCGCCTGTTGGTGCGTGAGGGCCACGGCGATGTCGTACATCCGCCAGCCGAAGGCTGCGTCGTCGAAGTCGATGATGGCCAGGCCATCCTCCCGGACCAGCAGGTTCCCGGGGTGCAGGTCGGCGTGGATCATGCCGAACACCGCCGGGTCCTGGGGCAAGGCGCACAGGCGGGCGTGCAGGGCGTCCCGCGCGGCCAGCACCAGGTGCCGATCCTCCCCCGTCAGGGCCGCATGATCCCAGAAGGGGCCCCAGCGGGGCGTCGGGCCCATCAAGCCCTCGGCGTCCAGGCGGCCGCGGACGAACCCCGGGGGCGGGGTCCAGGTCTCCGACTGCAGGTGGGTGCGCGCGACCAGGGCGCCGAGGCGGGCGAACCAGCCGGGCCGCTCTGCCGCCCGGTCTGGATCCCTCAGGAGACCGTCCAGTACCTCGCCGTCGATCCAGCGGGTCACCCCGGC
>JBMOEP010000291.1:0-3071 GCA_049314675.1 Phenylobacterium sp. | reverse complement strand
TCAAGCAGGGCCTCGATGCCTGCGGCGTCGCCGGGCGTCTCGGGACGCAGGCTGACTTCGGATTGCACGGCCTGGAGCAAGGCGTTCCCCCCGGCGCCGCTCCCCGGCGCGAGGGCCGGGCGTGTAGGACCCGCGGCCCCGCGCGTCAACCGCAGGTTCAGAGCCAGTTCCGGGGCCAGGCCTCGCCCAAGGGGCGGATTTCGCCGTGCAGCAGGCCTCTCCGACGCATGGCCGCGTCTGTCAGAGGGGAAAGGGCCTGCACGGGTTCAACACCTGACCGGGGCCCGGGGGCCACGGGGGCCTCGACCCCCGCGGCGTCGACCGCCTTCCACTCTGCCTGCCCCTGGTCGGCGAACCCCACGGCGAAGAACAGCCTCCGGGGCTCACCGGCGGGTTCGGTCAGGACGGCGATGACCCAACCGGGCATGGACCTCTCCAGGATGGCTGCGGGTCGGCAAGTTGCCGTGCGTCGGGCTTCAGGCCAAGGTGCATCGGCCATGAGCGAGTCCCCCGCACAAGACGACCTGTCCGTCCGCGCCCTGATGGGGCGGCCGGACTATCTGCGGTACTGGCTGTCCCGCGTCGCCTCGACCCTGGGCGTGCAGATCCAGAGCGTGGCCCTGGGCTGGCAGGTCTACGCCGTGGCGCGGGAGACCATGGACGTCGCCCAATCGGCCTTTTTCGTGGGCATGATCGGCCTTGCGGCCTTCATCCCGATGCTCCTGCTCGCCCTGCCGGCTGGGGAGACCGCGGATCGGCATGACCGCAAGACCATCCTGCGGCTCTGCTATGTGGGCGAGATCCTGACCGCCCTGGTGCTGGTCGCCGCCTCCCAGTTCGGCTTCGCCACCCTGCCCTTGCTGCTGGGCGTCGCCGTCGCCTTCGGGACCAGCCGGGCCTTCATGGGTCCGGCCGGCACGGCCCTTGGGCCCATGCTGGTCCCCCGCAGCCTCCTGCCCCGCGCCATCGCCCTGAACTCCCTCGCCTGGCAGAGCGCCTCCATCCTCGGTCCGGCCATAGGGGGCATACTGGTCGCCATTTCCCCGGGCCTGTCCTACGCCGCCGCCGCGGGCCTCTACCTCTTCGCCCTGGCCTGCGTTTCGGACCTGCGCGGAAACACCCAGCCCGAGGTCAATCCCGGTTCACGCCTAGCCCTGATCAAGGAGGGTTTGGTCTATGTCTGGAGCAACAGGATCGTCTTCGGGGCCATCTCCCTCGACCTGGTGGCTGTGCTCCTGGGCGGGGCCACAGCCCTCCTGCCGGTCTTCGCCCGGGACGTCCTGCACGTCGGGCCGGAAGGCTTCGGCTTGCTCAGGGCCGGGCCGGCCATCGGAGCGACCCTGGTGGCGGTTGTCCTCGCCCGATATCCGATCCGCAGGTTTGCCGGTCCGGTCATGTTCGCCGGCGTGGCGGTCTTTGGCCTGGCCACCATCGTCTTCGGCCTGTCGACCTCCCTGCCCCTCTCGGTCCTGGCCCTGGCGGTTCTGGGAGGCGCGGACATGCTCAGCGTCTATGTCCGCCAGACCCTCGTCCAGATCGTCACGCCGGACGCCATGCGTGGCCGGGTCGCGGCCGTTTCTGGCCTCTTCATCGGCGCATCCAACGAACTCGGCGAGTTCGAGAGTGGGGTAGTCGCCCGCTTCCTGGGACCGGTGGGCGCAGCCGTCGCCGGCGGGGTCGGCGCCGTCATGGCCACCGCCCTCTGGGCCCGGCTGTTTCCTGACTTGCGCAAGGCCGACCGCCTCGAATAACTGGCGGCGTAATCATTTTCATCGGGAGTTTTTTCAATGGGCGCACTTGAGGGAAAAGTTGTTCTGGTGACCGGCGGCGGTAACGGCATCGGCCGCGACTGCGCGCTGATCGCTGCCCAGGAGGGCGCAAAGGTCGTCGTCAACGACCTTGGTGGCGGCCTGAAGGGCGGCGACGAGGGCGACGCGGGTCCCGCCGAGGCGGTGGCCCGGGAAATCCGCGCCGCGGGCGGCGAGGCGGTCTCCAACTCCGAGAGCGTGACCAGCTACAAGGCCGTGCAGGGCATGGTCGAGCAGGCCATGGACAGCTTTGGCGGCCTTCACGCCGTGATCAATCCGGCCGGCATCCTGCGCGACGTCATGTTCCACAAGATGAGCGAGGACGACTGGGACCGGGTCATCGACGTGCACATGCGCGGCTCGTTCAATGTCGCCCGGGCCACCATCGAGCTGTTCCGCGAGCAGAACGACGGCGCCTACATGTTCTTTACCTCGACCTCGGGCCTGTTCGGCAACGTCGGCCAGGCCAACTATGGCGCAGCCAAGATGGGTATTGCTGGCCTGTCGCGGATCATCGCCATGGAAGGGGCCCGCAACAACGTGCGCTCCAACTGCCTGGCGCCGGTGGCCTGGACCCGCATGACCCAGTCCGTGCCGGTCAAGGACGAAGCTGCCGCCGCCCGCCGGGCGGTGATGGCCGAGATGATCCGCGCCGACCAGCCGGCCCGCTTCTCCGTGGCCATGGTGGCTCCGGCCGCCGCCCACGTCTCGGGCCAGATCTTCGGCGCCTCGGGCGAGAACATCATCCTCTACTCCCAGCCCCGTCCGGTCGAGACGGTGACCAAGGAAGAGGGCTGGACCGTCCAGACCATCCTGGACGAGGCCGTGCCGAAGATGGCACCGAAGTTCTTCGACCTGAACCGCGGCCCCATGCCCGGCAGCAACAACGCCCAGCAGCCTGCGGCCGCCAAGCCGGCGTCCTGAGTTCGGCGTCCCCGGCCAGGCTTGGACCTGGCCGGGGATACCGGCTACAGAATCGGCGTCCGAAAACCGCCAGACATCCGCCTCGGACGACAGCATCCTGAGGCCATGGACCTAGACCCCGCCGCCAGCTTTCGCGCCTTCGCCACCCGGGACGGGCGGCTCGACGGACGGCTGTTCGGGGGCGTCATCACCACCGGGATCTACTGTCGACCGGTCTGTCCGGCCCGAAAGCCGAAGCCTGAGAACGTCCGGTTCTTCAGCTCGGCGGCGGCAGCCCAGCATGCGGGTTTCCGGCCCTGCCTGAGGTGCCGCCCGGAGACCGCCCCGGAATTCGGCGCC
>JBMOEP010000290.1:0-3071 GCA_049314675.1 Phenylobacterium sp. | reverse complement strand
AGGCTGCCGCGGAGGGTTCCGAGGGCAACAAAGGCTCGGGTCGGCTGTGCCCGGTGGGCCTCGGCGAGCCGGTCGAGATAGGCCTGGGCCGCAGCCTCCACGGCGGACTCCTGGGCATAGAGGCCGTCGTCCAGGCGCACGAAGGTTTTGGCCAGCCGCAACCGGACCTCTTCGGCGGGTACGCGAGACAGGCGGGCCGCCTCGGCCACGGAGACTGCACCGCCATCCCGCCGGGCGAGGGCCGCGGCGATGTCCTCCAGCCTGCCCTCTACGACACCAAGCAGGAGGTCGCGGCGGGCCTCCAGGGTCCGGGCCCGGAGCAGGGGGGCGATGGGGTCCAGCACCTGGCCACCCCCCAGGGTCCCGGCGGGCGATGGCCGGCGAAGCAGGAGGCGCTGGCCGGCATGGGCGGGGACGGGGCCGCTAAAGCGGAGCTGGGCCAGGCCCGAAGATCCGGGCTCCAGAGGTGCCCCGCCAATGAGGCGCACCCGGGCAAGGTCCTGGCGTGCACCCCAGAGCACGCGCACCTCGTCCCCGGACCGAAGCGGCCGGGCAGCCTCCGGCGAGAGGGCGACCTCCACATCCACCCTCAGGGTCGGCGGGAAGCTGCCGGGGCTGCAAAGGACCTCGCCGACCCTTACCTCGTCCGGCGAGACCCCGCGCAGGGCCGCCGCGGCCCGGCCGCCGGCCCGCGCCGTCGCGACCGACTGGCCATGGACCTGCAGCTGGCGCAGGTGGACCGTGCGGCCGGAGGGCTCAAGGACCGCCTCGTCCCCCACTTCGAGGTCCCCACCCTGCAGGGAGCCGGTGACCACGGTTCCCGTTCCGGCCAGGCTGAAGACCCGGTCGAGGGGCAGGAAGGTGCCGGGCAGGCGCTCAGGCGGGGGTGTCCGCAGGGCCAGGTCACGGATTTCGCGGTTAAGGGCCTCAAGCCCCTCCCCGGTCACGGCCGAGCAGAAGACGACGGGCGCCGGGGCCAGGAAGGTCGCCGCCAGCTCCGCCCCGATCCGGGCCTGGAGGTCGGCGCGGGCGTCCGGCGGAACGAGGTCAGCCTTGGTCACGGCGACAAGGCCGTCCCTAAGGCCGAGGAGGCCGGCGATCCTGAGGTGCTCGCGGGTCTGCCGGCCGAAGCCTTCAACCGCGGAAACCACCAGCAGGACTGCCCGGGCGCCGGCGGCCCCCATGACCATGGCGCGGATGAAGTCCTCGTGGCCGGGGGCATCCAGGAAGTCGACGTCTCCGTCCGGGTCCGCGCGGAAGGCGAAGCCCAGGGCGATGGAGAGGCCCCTCGCCTTCTCCTCCGGCAGGCGGTCCGTCTCCATGCCGGTCAGGGCGCGGACCAGGGCCGTCTTGCCGTGGTTGACGTGCCCGATCACCGCCAGGCCAAGGGGCGGAGGCGGGGCGGCGATCACCGGACAGGTCCCGGACGGAGACGGCGCATGAGGACTCCCTACGTCGAACCCGGGCCGAGGTCATCCGCCTTGCTTGCCCGGCGTCGCCTCGCCTCCCTATAGTCCGGCCCGGAGAGGGAGACGCGTCATGACGCTGAGGACCCCGAAGGCCGCCCGACCAGACCCCCGCCGCCGCCTCCCGGCTGTGGGCGCCCTCTGTGACGACCCCATCGCCCGACCACTGAAGGCCCGTTACGGCGCCGCAGCCCTGACCCGGGCCGTCCGCGCCGTGCTGACCGAGGCCCGGACCCGCCTCGCCATCGACCCGGACCTCCTCCCGACGACCGGTGCCATCATCGAAGCCGCAGAGGCGCGGCTGGCCGAGGGTGTCCGCCAGACCCTCTTTACGGTGATCAACGCGACCGGCGTGGTGATCCACACCAACCTCGGCCGGGCGCCCCTGGCGGCGGAGGCGATGGCGGCGGCCGCGGTGGCTGCGGGCTACGCCAACCTCGAGCTGGACCTCGAAACGGGTCGGCGGTCCTCACGACAGGCGCACCTCGATCCCCTGATCGCCGAGATGACCGGCGCCGAGGCGGGAATGGCGGTGAACAACTGTGCCGGCGCCGTGCTGCTGGCCCTGGCCGCTGTAGCGGAAGGGGCCCCGGTCATCGTCTCCCGGGGCGAACTGGTGGAGATAGGCGGCGGCTTCCGCATCCCCGACGTCGTGGCCCAGAGCGGCTCGCGCCTGATCGAGGTGGGGACCACAAACCGCACCCACCTGCGCGACTACGAGAAGGCCCTGGCCGACCATCCGGACGCCCGGGTCCTCCTGCGCACCCATCCCAGCAACTTCAGGATCCTGGGCTTCACCAGCGCGCCCTCCCTGGAGAGCCTGGCTCACTTCGCCCACGCCCACGGCCTGCTGCTGATCGAGGACCTGGGCGGCGGCGCCCTCGTGGACCTCTCGCCCTACGGCATTCCGGACGAGCCCACCGTCCAGGCCAGCCTCAGGGCGGGCGTGGACCTGGTGCTGTTCAGCGGGGACAAGCTGCTGGGCGGGCCCCAGGCCGGCCTCGCTGCAGGACGCCGGGACCTGGTCGAGCGGCTGGAGGCCCACCCCCTGGCCCGGGCCCTGCGGCTGGACAAGCTGTCGGTGGCCGCCCTCGCTGCCACCCTGCGGCTCTATCGCCCGCCGTCCGACCCCTTCCAGCGGATTCCCGTCCTGCGCCTGCTGGCCCAGGACGCCGAAACGCTGACCGCCCGGGCGACGGAACTCAGGGCGCGGATCGAAGGCCTTGCGGACCTAGAGGCAGAGATCGTCGAGACCGAGGGCTATGCCGGCGGCGGGGCCCTGCCCATGCGGGCCCTAGCTGGCCGGGCCCTCGCCCTCCGCCACCCGCAGCTCAGCACCGAGGACCTGGCGCTTCGCCTGCGCACAGGCCCGACCCGGGTGCTTGGCCGCATCGAGCAGGACCGGGTCCTGATCGACCTGCGGACCGTCGACGACTCAGAGGTTCCAGCCCTGGCCGAGGCAATCGCCGCGGCAGCGGGGGAAATCAGCGACCTTCTGCGACTTCATCCCGAGGTTCCCCCTTCACTCGCCTGAGGTGCGGCGACATATGGGCGGCAGGGACCTTGGTCCAGGCCGCTCCGTGCCAATGATAGGATCAGAGGGAC
>JBMOEP010000289.1:0-3077 GCA_049314675.1 Phenylobacterium sp. | reverse complement strand
CGGTCGTTTCCCCAAGGAGGTCCCCATGACGAGAATTCCCAGCACCCGCGAGCGGCCGGCCCGCGCCCCGGTTCGCCGCCTGTCCGGCCTTGAGCACCTGTCCCGCCGGGGCCGGATCAGCCGAAGCCAGAGGGCGGCCGGCGAGGCCTACGGGTCGGTGTGGCGGCGGTCACAGTCGGAGGCCAGCCTGCCGTCACCCCTGGCGCGGGCCGCCGAACCCTTCGTGCAGAGCCGGCTCCCGCCCGACCCCGGCGCAGGCCTCTCGGCGGCGGAAGCCCGGCTGCGGGCGCGCCGCCACCTGGCGGGCCTGCGCCGGAGGCTGGCCGACCACCCGACCCTGGTGGGCGCCTGCGACCGGATCTGCGGACAGGAACTCACCCCGCGGGAGGCTGCGGGTGGGGACCGGGAGGCGGGGCGGCTGGAAGCCGTCCTGGCCATCGCCCTGGACCTGCTGCTGCAGGAGTAGAGGGCGGCGGCTGCGAGGCCGTTGACCCCCTCGCCCGGCTGCGCCGACAGTTCCCCCTGGGGGGAGGAATTAAGCGCTCTAATTGCTCCCCCAAGGGGGAGCTCCGGCCGTAGGCCGGTGAGGGGGTCAAAGGCCTTTCCGCTGATCCCCGCCTCCGCCTGGGGGCGGGACCTAGAAGGTGAGGGCCGACCAGGCGGTGCGGCACAGGTGCTGGTCGCGGAAGGCGTCAGCCGACATGGGGGCGACGCCGCCGCCACTGGCCACGTCGAGGGCCTGGACCGAGCCCTTGCTGAAGTCCTCCCAGGCCGGAACGCCGGGGCCGTTCGGATCTCCCGACCGGGCGAAATTGGTCCAGTAGGTGGACATGGTCGCCTGCAGGGCCTTGTGCTGGGCGTCCTGGGCGGCGGAGGCCATCCCGAAGAGATAGGGAAGCTCGAAGGCGTGGGCGGCCCCCTGGGGCAAGCTCAGGACATAGCGGCCCCCGAAGGCGCCGACGATGGGCACGGCGGTCTGGTCGCGGAACTCATACATCCAGACCGGCGATTTCTGGGCCGCGATCCGCGCCGAGATGTTGATGCCGTTGCACGAGAAGGTGCTGTCGGTGGCCGCGGCCGCGGCGGCGAAGCTGGGCTGGAGGACCGGATCCTCCCCGAAGCGGCTGAGGGGATAGTAGCGCTCGGTCAGGTCGGCGGCGGGCACGCCCTGGTCCGCCTCGACGGCCTTGGCGGCGGCGACATAGGCTGCCGGGGTCATGAGGAAGGACCGATCGGCCGGGTCGAAGTTGGGGGGCTTGGCCGTGAACCGGGCGCCCAGCTCATTCAGGGCCAGGAAGAGCCGGTTCTCGTCCTCGTTGGAGCCGTTCATCACCGGAACGCGGTGGTTCCCGCCGTCCGCGAAGATCGACTGGATGGTCTTGGGAAGCACCTTGCCGTCAACGGAGGGGACGAGGTTGCCAACCTCCCTGCCGTAGGCGGTCATCAGCTTTCCGCGCACCATGGCGTCGGGCAGGCTGCGCAGGCAGGCCGCCGTCATGACCTCGCCCTTGCACGCAGTGCCGAGGTCCTGGCCTGCCATTGCGGTCTTGAGGGCCAGGGCGCTTTTCGTCTCCATTTCGGCCTGGGTCAGCTGTCCGGCGACCCCGTAGCCGCCGCTCTGGATGATGGCCTTGTCGAACAGGCCCTTGGAGACGGGGGAGGCGAGGTGGGTGAGGACGCTGAACCCTCCGGCGGACTCGCCGAAGAGGGTCACATTGCGGGCGTCGCCGCCGAACCGGGAAATGTTGGCCCGCACCCACTTCAGGGCGGGGTGGGCCAGGAAGCCCATGGCTCCGAGCCGGTAGTGGATGGCGACGACGATGACGCCCCGGGAAACGAGGGGGCCAGCTTCGGCATAGGTCGAGGCGTCGCCGGTGGTGAAGGCGCCGCCGTGGATCCAGACCATGACCGGATAGGGGCCCTTGCCCGCTGGCGCATGGACGTCGAGGTAGAGGCAGTCTTCACTCTCGGCCCGGGCGCGGAACGGGCTTTCCGGCCCGGTCTGGAGGCAGGGGGCGGCGGTCTTACTGGCCGCAATGGGGGTCTTCCACGTCGCCGCCGGCTGGGGCGCACGCCAGCGCAGGTCGCCAACCGGGGGCGCTGCGAAGGGAATGGCGTACCAGGTGAGCATGTCGCCCCGGACGGTGGCCTGGACGGGACCGCTGCGGGTGTTGACCGTCCGCCCCGTCTCTGCTGCAGCGGGCGCTGCGCCCAGGACCAGGGTCGCCAGAGCTGCCGCGGGTCCCGCCGCCGCGCGCAGGAAGGTCTTCAGGTTCCAGTCCATTGTATTTCCCCCCGGGGCGGCCGGCACCCTCAGCCAGCGGCTCCATGGGTTTCTCTATGGCGCGGCGTCCTGCTCTGCGCAATGCGGGGCGCAGACGTAAAGTGACGCCCGGCGGGTCAGGCCGCCGGGCGTCGTGTGCAATCAACCCGGAGAGGGACTCAGAAGCTCCAAGTCAGTCGCGCATAGTAGTAGCCGCCGTTGATCCCGTAGGGAGAGATGGCGGGATACTGGGTCACGCACCCGCCGCCGCTGGCGATACAGGCGGTCTGGAAGGCTGAGGTCAGCTTGTCGGGATAGTGGTTGAACAGGTTGTTCGCCCCGATCGCCCCGACCACGCCCCCCGGCAGCTTGACCGAGGCCTCCAGGTCGGTGATGGCCGCCGGCTTGAGGCTGACCGTCTGCAGTGGACCCGTGCCCGGGTCCGAGAAGATCGAGGATTTGCCGTAGAAGGTCTCGGTCAGGGACACGGTGAACATGCCCAGGGTGTAGAGCCCGGTTATGCCGACTTTGTACTCGGGCGCCGCGGTCTCGAGGAGGGACCGGGCGTTCTTGTCGAACATGGCCTGTCCCGCCGGGTAGGGGACCGAGGGCGTGGTGATCGGTGGCGGCGGCGACTTGACCTTGGTCACCTCAGAATCCGTGATGTTGCCGCTGAGGGTCCAGTTGATCCGGCCGAACTCGCCCAGGTCGGTCGGGTAGGAGACCACGAGGTCCACGCCCCGGGTCCGTGTATCCAGCCCGTTCGAGAAGATGTTGACGCCGGTGTTGGTGACCGTCGGGTCAAGGACGTTGC
>JBMOEP010000288.1:0-3080 GCA_049314675.1 Phenylobacterium sp. | reverse complement strand
CAGTTGCACGTCATCAGGTCCGCCCGCAGCTGGTGGGGGAGGCGCCGAGAACAGGCCGTCACTGGCCAGGTCGTCGAGGGAGAGGTCCGTGAGCCTGTGCTTACGGACGGCGAGCACCACCCCGCCCCGTGTCGCCGGCGGCGTGACGGCCTGGACCCTGGCCCCGTCCGGAAGCGTGGCGGAGAGCAGCGGCTGCTCGCGGTTCACGCCCTGATGGCTGTAGGCGGCGATCTGCCGGACCAGCCGCTGCAGGGTCACTTCATCGAGGTCCGGTGCCGCCTCCCGGTGCATTCCGCCGTCCGGGGTCTCCACCCAGACTTCGCCAGGGGCATTGACGAGCAGGTCCGTGACCTCGGGACGCGTCAGCCAGGGCGACAGGGGCGCCAGGTAGGCACCGAGATAGACATTGGCGTTCATCAGCGGATCACGGACGAGAAGTCGAGGTCCCGGGCGACGAAGACCTGGATGGCCGCGCCCTGCGGGACCCGGAGGGTCGCAGGGATATCCCGGGTCACGCCGCCGCCCGTCACGGCCTGCCCGACCTGACCGGGGAACCCCAGGACCAGGGTGTTGCTGCCCGAATTCGACCCGGCATTGACCGCCGCCGTGACGCCGGCGTTCAGGACGGTGAGCAGGATGGCACCGCCGTAGCGTTGCAGGAAATGGGTGTCGACATCGCCCTCGACCCCTCCCCTGCCCAACCGGTCCACGGCAGGCGAAGCGATATCTATGCTGATCCCGGCGGGCGTTATGATCCGGTTCCAGACCACGAAGGCCCGGGTCTGGCCAAGAGTCGCTGCAGACTTGTACTGGCCGATCAGCCTCGACCCCCGCGGGATCAGTACCCGATCGCCATCGAAACTGCGGACGTCGCGGCTGACGACCCCGCGGACGGCCCCCGGTAGGTCGGAATTGATTGCGGATTCCAGAACTGCGGCGATCAGCACGCCCTGGGGCACGGTACGGCTGAGATCCCGCATCTGGACCGCCTGAGCGGCACCCTGCCCGGTGCCGAGGGTCCGGGCGGCAAAGCGCTCCTCCGCCGTGCCTGGGCCCTCCCCAGGGGCCGGAGATGAGGCGGTCGTCGGCTGGGCGGCCTGGGCGGCACCAGCATCTGGGGGTGCGAGGTCCACGACGAGGGTCGGAGACCTGAGATAGGCGTCCTCTGACATGGCCTGCGGGACTGGCATTGCCGGCGGCGGCGGTGGGGCCGGCGAGGCGCTCGGCATCGGGACGGGCTGGGCTGCCGGCGCCGGCGGGGCCGGGGTCTCGGCAGGCGGCGGCGGGGGGGTCTGGGCGCGGGCCCCCCTTGCGGTGTTCATGCCATTGAAGACCAGCAGGCCGGCGAGCACGGCTCCGCCCATTCCACCCCAGAACACCAGGGGCGAGTCCGGCGAGCGCACCTTGGGCATGCGACTGGGCGCAGCCTCCAGCACTTCACTCAGCTCCTGTCCTGCGGACTTCGACCGGTTCGCACCCATCTTTACCTCCGCCAGAACGAACGGCGCTTTTCCGGGACCAAGCTGGTCTCGGGACGCCGGAAACCGTCATTGAAAATGCGGGTTGTCTCTTCACCGCGCCGGAGGACGAAGCCCTGGGCGACCCGGTCGGCCACGAACAGTCCGTCCCTCAAACGAAGGTTGACGAGCGCCTCCTCGCCATCGGAGTCGAGGGCGAAGATGGCCGGCAACTCGGCCCCGGCAGGATAGGCGAAATAGGTGTCGCGTTCGTCATCGAAGATGCGGGTCGGCAGCAGGGCCCGGGATCCCTGGAACGAATAGGCGGCGTTCCGCACCTCAGGCGGCAGGTCGGCCGCCAGTGGCGCAGGGGCCAGGATCACAGGGGTCTCATAGACGAAGCGAACCGTGAAGGCTTGGTTCCGGGTGGGCTGGGAAACGGGGGTCAGCAGGAAGTTGTAGCGCCGAAGGTTTGTCACCACGGTCATGTTGGTCGCCGGGCGCTGCGCCATGGGCTTGAGGAACAGGAGGTTCGCCCGACGGTTGGGCGTCACCTGCCAGCTGAGGCTGTCGCCGATGGCGACGTTCTCGATCCGCTCGGACGAGTCGAATTCAACCGTCAGCTGACGCCGGAGAGCGCCCTTCAGTTCAACGACCTGCAAGGGGTCGTAGTCGACAAAGTGAATCCGGGGATCGGTTGCACCCGGTCGCGGCGTCACCGCATGAGCTTCGCCAGCGCCCAGAACCAGCAGCATGGCGATCAACAGGGTGCGGAACATCAGGAGCCTCCCCGGCGTCGTCCGGCGGTGGGCCGCCTGTAGCTGTCACCGATCGTATTGCGGGGCCCAGGACCCGCATATCCTGCGGCGGTGGACGCCAGCCTCTGCGCAGGGCGCTCGACGGTACGGGATCGGGACTCAAACCTCGTCTCGTCACGGGTCAGGGCCTGGGCCAGTCGATCCGCCCGGGACGCGGTCACTTCCGGCCCAGGGCCTGGCCCCGCCGCCGCTGATGTCGTGACCTGGGCCGCAGGGGCGGCGGCGGAAGGCAACTTCAGACCGAGGGCGGCGACCCAGGCCCCCAGGATCAGGAGGCCCTGGCCGATGGCGAAGACCAGTACCAGGGCGGCAAGACTGCTGGCCGTGCGGGTGTCCAGGGCCTGGGCTTCTCTTTGGTCAGCGACGCTGGCCAGCCAGGGCGCAAGCACCACCAGCAGCAAGATGACTAGGATCCAGCCAACCAGGAGGGTCAGGGCGGCCCCAGCCAGGGACCGAAGCCATCCGACGAAGATTCCCCGGGTGACCTCCAGGAGGGCCAGGGCGATGAAGATCGGCCCAACAGCCGTGAGCACGGCGATGACCAGCTTGGCGCCGCCGATCACGCCCACGCTCATCACCAGAATGGCGTTGGCCGCGAGGGCCAGGGCTTCCCCGGATGCGGCCTCGGCGCTCATCCAGCCCTTGGCGCCGGGCGCCGCGGTGCGACCGAAGGCAGCGGCGGTGCTTCTCAGTTCCGTGTAGGCCGCATCAATGCGCGCCAGGGGACGCGAGGCAGCGCCTGCGATCCCGTCAGTGCTCCCCGTCCAGGGGGCGGAAACGACGGCGGCGATCTGTGCAGGCGCGC
>JBMOEP010000287.1:0-3082 GCA_049314675.1 Phenylobacterium sp. | reverse complement strand
AGGGCGAGGGCGAGGGCGAGGGCGATCATGGGGCGGGACTAGCCTCGGAATCCGGCGCAGATATGGCGGAGGACGGTCCGAAGCCGCCGCCGCCGGGGGTCTCGATCTCTATGGCCTCCCCCGCCGCGACAGTCACCGAGAAACAGCCGCCAAGGGTCAGGATCGAGCCGTCGGCACGGACCAGGCGCTGGGCGCCGGGCCGGGCGGGGCCGCCGCCAGCCAGGCCCTGGGGCGCGCAGGTCCGGCGGGTAGACAGGAGGGCCGCCTCCAGGGGTGCCAGGAAGCGGATCCGCCGGCGAACGCCGTCGCCACCTCGGAAGGCGCCTCTGCCCCCAGAACCCTGCAGGATTTCAAAGGTTTCCACCCGTACCGGGAAGCGCCGCTCGAGGATCTCCGGGTCGGTCAGGCGCGAGTTGGTCATGTGGGTATGCACACCGCTGGCACCCGGTCCCCGGGCCGAGGCGCCGGCCCCACCGCAGAGGGTCTCGTAGTACTGCCGGTCGGCGTCCCCGAAGGTCAGGTTGTTCATGCTGCCCTGGGCGTTGGCCATGACGCCGAGGGCGGCGTAGAGGGCGTCGACCACATGCTGGCTGGTCTCGACATTGCCCGCCACCACAGCCGCCGGCGGGGCAGGGGCCAGGAGGGATCCGGGCCGGGTACGCACCCGCAGGGGCTTCAGGCAGCCCGCGTTGAGGGGAATGTCATCGTCCACGAGGGTGCGGAAGACGTAGAGGACGGCGGCGTCGACGATGGCCGAGGGCGCATTGAAATTCGTCGGCAACTGGCTGGATGACCCGGTAAAATCGATCTCCGCCCCTTGCCGGTCTTCGTCCAGGGTGATGCGCACGGCGATCTCGCCGCCCCCGTCCATGGGCACCCTGGCCTCGCCATCCGATAGCCGGTGCAGGGCCCGGCGTACGGCGCTGGCGGCATTGTCCTGGACGAAGTCCATGTAGCGGGCGACGACCTCGGCACCCTGGTCCCGGATCATGCCCGCCAGGGTGTCGGCCCCGGCCTGGCAGGCGGCGAGTTGGGCCTT
The DNA here is from genome assembly GCA_049314675.1 of Phenylobacterium sp. Taxonomy (GTDB): domain Bacteria; phylum Pseudomonadota; class Alphaproteobacteria; order Caulobacterales; family Caulobacteraceae; genus Phenylobacterium. The sequence continues at coordinate 2,043 of JBMOEP010000287.1, read as the reverse complement.
CAGGTCGGCGAGGTTGCGGTCCGGCGCCCGGCAGGGCCAGGGGCCGGCCAGCAGGGCCTCCCGGACCTCGGCCTCCAAAAAGACGCCGGCGCGCATGATGGGCAGGGCGTCGAGCAGAACCCCCTCCTCTTCAAGGGTTTGGGAGAAGGGCGGCATGGATCCAGGCTGGACGCCGCCGACATCGGCGTGGTGACCGCGGGCGGCGACGAAGAGGTCCGGAGGCCCCTCCGTCTCTGGCCGGGTAAAGACCGGCATGACCACGGTGATATCCGGCAGGTGCGTGCCGCCCGCGTAGGGATTGTTGAGGGCGAAGGCTTCGCCCGGCCGCAGAATCCCGCGCCGCTCGCGCACGGCCAGGACTGAGGCGCCCATGGAGCCCAGGTGCACGGGCATGTGCGGCGCATTGGCCACCAGCCCGCCGTCGGCGTCGAAGAGGGCGCAGGAAAAGTCCAGTCTTTCCTTGATGTTGACCGAGTGCGCCGTGCGCTCCAGGGCCGCCCCCATGGCCTCGGCCACCCCCATGAAGCGACGGTTGAAGAGCTCCAGGGTCACGGGATCGGGCCGGTCCAGGCGCACCTCCCGGGGGGTGGGACCGGCGATGCGGGTCAGGCGGATCAGGCCGTCGGCCTCACCCTGGGCCCGCCAGCCCGGCAGGACGGCGACCTGGGTGTCATCGCGCACGATCAGGGCCGGGCCGTCGATCCGGGTCAGGGCGGTGGCCTCCACCTCGGGTGCGGACAGGGCCTGCGACCGGCAGGTCATCTGCATAACGCCCTGTCGGGTCCCGGTGGGGATGGAGGCGGGGGCCGGAGGCGGAGCGTCCCGGGTGGGTCCCACCGGCAGGGGGGGTGCCGTCGTCTCAACAGCCTCGACCTCGACCCTGGCGATGCAGACCGTCCGGTCGGGTTCTGTGAAACCGAACAGCCGGCGGTGGGCACCTTCGAAGGTCTGCCGTACCTGGTCCTCGGGTCCCGGTGCCAGGGACAGGACGGCGTCGGCGCCATCGTAGCGCAGGCCAAGGCGGACCTGGACCTCGCCGCCGTCGATGCCCTGGGCGGCCAGGCCTGCGAGGGCCTCCGCGCCAAGGCGGGCGGCGATGCCCGACGCGGCGGCCAGCCCCCCTGCGTCGAGGGGCGTCTCCAGCCCGGCCTGCAGAAGGACGGTGGGCCTGGCCTGTCCCATCCCCCAGGCCGACAGCACGCTGCCCCGGCCCGGGCAGAGGACCTCGTCCATGCCCAGGGCCTCGGCCACATCGCAAGCCACCTGGCCCGCCGCGCCGCCGAAGGCGACGAGGGCGTGGTCTCGGGGGTCGAAGCCGCGCTCGGTGGACATCCGCCGCACCGCCTGGGCGGTCTGCTCAACGGCTACGGCCAGGAAGCCCTCAGCCGCTGCCTCGGGCCCGGCCAGGCCCATCCGCGACGCAAGGCCGGCAAGGGCCGATCGCGCTGCCGCCGCATCCAGGGGGGCGTCGCCACCCGGTCCGAAGACGGCTGGAAAACGCGCCGGGTCCAGCCGGCCCAGCACCAGGTTGGCGTCGGTCACCGTGGCCGGTCCACCGCGCCCGTAGGCGGCCGGCCCGGGATCTGCGCCGGCGCTGGCCGGTCCTGCCCTGGCCCGGTCGCCGTCGAAGTGGAGGATGGAGCCGCCCCCGGCCGCCACCGTCTCAACATCAACCATGGGCGTGCGCAGGCGCACCCCGGCCACCTGGGCGGTCTCGCGCCGCTCCAGCACCCCGGCGAAGCGGCAGACATCTGTGGAGGTGCCGCCCATGTCGAAGCCCAGGACTGCCCGGCTCCCCGCCGCCCGGGCCGTCGCCGCGACGCCTGAGACCCCACCGGCGGGACCGGACAGGACCGCGTCCCGCCCCCGGAAGGCCGAGGCCCGGACAAGTCCGCCAGCCGAGGTCATGAACCAGAGGGGTGCCCCGCCCACGGCGGACTGGACCTGGTCCACATAGGCCCGCAGCACGGGGGTCAGGCAGGCGTCCGCCACCGTCGTTTCGGCCCGGGGCAGGAAGCGCGGCAGGGGCGAGACCTCGTGCGA
>JBMOEP010000286.1:0-3119 GCA_049314675.1 Phenylobacterium sp. | reverse complement strand
GTTCTTCAGGTTGACGACAATGCTCTCCGGGATCCGGACATGGGCCGTCGTGTAGGTCATGGACCGGGCCGATCCCAGGGCCGTGGGCACAGCCAGGCCCGGGTCCGCCCGGCGGGCGGGGTCGCGCATCGGATAGACGCCGTTGCGGCGGGCCTCTGCGTCGAAGACGGCCTTGAGTTCCTCCAGTTTTCCTGGGAACTGGGCCGACAGGTCCCGGCCCTGGGAGAAGTCCTCGGCGATGTTGTAGAGCTCCCAGCGCTCCTGCGGGCCGTCGAAAGGGGTGGCCAGGAACCGCATCCAGGGCACGCGGCCGTGGAAGCAGGAGGCCATCCAGCCCTCGTGGTAGATGGCGCGGTTGCCGAGGATCTCGAAATACTGGGTCGTGTGCCGGCTGGGAGCCTCCGCCGAGCCGAAGCTGTAGGCCATGGACACCCCGTCCATGGGGTCCTGGTCCACCCCGTTGACCCGGGTGGGCGCCTCGATCCCCGCCGCCTGCAGCAGGGTCGGGGCGATATCGATGACGTGGTGGAACTGCGAGCGGAGGCCACCTGCCTGGGGGATGCCGGCGGGCCAGCTCAGGGCCATGGCGTTGCGGGTGCCGCCGAAGTGGGAGGCCACCTGCTTCATCCACTGGAAGGGGGCGTCGAGAGCCCAGGCCCAGCCGGCGTTGAAGTGGTTCTCGCAGCGGGCGGTGCCGAAGTCGTCCATGTGGGCGAGCATCCACTCGGGATCCTCGGGCACACCGTTCTGGAAGGAGGGCGCGGCCCAGGCACCGTTCAGGGTCCCCTCCGCCGAGGCACCGTTGTCGCCGGTGATGTAGACGACGAGGGTATTGTCGGCCTGGCCCGAGGCCTCGACGAACTGCAGGAGACGGCCGATGTGGTGGTCGGTGTGGGCGAGGAAGCCGGCGAAGGCCTCCATCAGCCGCCGGGCCATGGGCTTGTAGCGGTCCGGATAGTCCTTCCAGGCGGGGATCTCGTCGGGCCGGTCGGTTAGGACCGTGCCCTCGGGGATCACTCCCAGGGCGATCTGGCGCTCGAAGATGGTCCGGCGCAGGGCATCCCAGCCGTCGTCAAACTTACCGGCGAAGCGGTCGATCCAGGCCTTGGGGGCGTGGTGCGGCGTGTGCACCGCAGGGGTCGGCAGATAGAGGAAATAGGGCTTGCCCGGCGCCGTCGCCCGCACCCGTTCGATCCAGGCGATGGACTGGTCCACCAGGTCCTCGGTGAGGTGATAGTCGGGCTTGCCGAGATAGGGGAAGACCGGCGTCGTCTGGTCGTAGACGGGGGGCTCGTACTGCGAGGCCTCGGCATTGATGATGCCGTAGAAGCGCTCGAAGCCCATGCCCGTCGGCCAGCGGTCGAAGGGGCCGGCGGGCCCCTGCTCCCAGGTCGGGGTCAGGTGCCATTTGCCGAAGCAGCCGGTGGCGTAGCCGTTCTGCCTCAGGATCTCCGCCACCGTCGCCGAGGACCGGGGGATGAGGCTGTCATAGCCGGGGAAGCTGTTGGCCCCCTCGGGAATGCCGCCCATGTGCACGGCGTGGTGGTTGCGCCCGGTGAGCAGGGCCGCCCGGGTGGGCGAGCACAGGGCCGTGGTGTGGAACTGGTTGTACCGCAAGCCCTTTGCCGCCACGGCGTCCAGGGCCGGTGTGGGCACGGGCCCGCCGAAGGTCCCGAAGGACCCGAAGCCCACATCGTCCAGCATGATGAGGATGATATTCGGGGCGCCCTCAGGGGCGCCGTCCTTGCGCAGGCGCACAGACTGGGACGCGTCCAGCAGCCGCTCGATCCGACCTTCGAAGGGCGGCGGGGGTTTGGGAAGTTCCCTCATGCCCCCGCCCCCACCAGGGTCTTGCCCATGCCCTGGCCAGAGAGGGCGAACTCCAGGGCCTCGCCGTAGGCGGCCAGGGGGAAGCGGCGACCTTCGGGGGGTAAGAGGCGGCCGTCCTCCACCCAGGCCAGGAGCCGGGAGAGAGTCTCGGCGGCGCGGGGCGCCTCGAACAGCAGGAACTGGCGCACGTCCACCCCGGTGAGGGCGGCGCCCTTCATCAGGGGCAGGTTGGCGGGAAGGGCCGGGATGGGGCCGCCAGCAAAGCCCACCACCAGGTGACGTCCGCCCCAGGCCAGCGACCGAAAGGCCGGCTCGAACAGGGGCCCGCACACGGGGTCGAAGATGACGTCCGGTCCGCGTCCGCCGCACAGGGCCTTCAGCCGGTCGCGCCAGCCCTCGGCCCCTGTGTCCAGGACCTCGTCCGCCCCGCAGGCCCGGGCGAAGTCGCGCTTCTCCGGCGTGGAGGCGCAGGCGAGGACCCGGGCACCGAGGATCTTCCCCACCTGGACGGCGGCTGTCCCCACGCCCCCGGCGGCGCCCAGGACCAGCAGGGTCGCGCCTGGGCGCAGGGCGGCCCGGTGCTCCAGGCCGTGCAGGGCGGTGAGGTGGTTGATCCGGAAGCCCGCGGCCTGGCCGGAGGTCATGTTGGCGGGCAAGAGCGTACAGGCCCCGGTCGCGGCCAGGGCATACTCTGCGAAGCCCCCTGCCACCGTGGCCATGACCCGGTCGCCGGGCGCCAGGCCCTCCACCCCCTCGCCCAGGGCGTCGACTATGCCTGCGACCTCCTGGCCAGGGGTGTGCGGAAGGGGCGGCTTGACCTGGTAGCGGCCCAGGGCGACCAGGGCGTCCACGTATCCGAGGCCGCAGTCCGTGACGCGCAGGCGCACCTGCCCAGGGGGGGGCTCAGGGACCGGCGCCTCGGCGAGGCTGTAGCCGTCCAGGGTGTCCAGGCTTTCGCCGACGACCTTCTTCATTCCCCGTCCTCCTTCAGGCCCCGTCCTCCTTCAGGCAAGACCCAGCATGCGGGGCAGGTCGGGCTGGCCGGTGTGGGCCGTGACCCCTCCATCCACCGCCAGGATGGACCCGGTCATATAGCTGGCGTCGTCCGAGGCCAGGAAGGCGACCACGGCGGCGATCTCCTCGGGCCGGGCGAAGCGGCCCATGGGCACCCGGGCATCCCAGGCCTCGCGCACCCCCTGCAGGTCGTTGATGCCGGCGATGATGGGGGTGTCCACAGGCCCCGGGCAGACGGCATTGACCCGGATGTTCTCCCGGGCATGGTCGATGGC
>JBMOEP010000285.1:0-3121 GCA_049314675.1 Phenylobacterium sp. | reverse complement strand
AACCTCCGGGATCGGGCGGGCACCCTGGTGAACCGTGGGGTCTTCAAGCTCCGCCGGCAGGACTTCAGCGCGTCCGTCCGCGACTTTGATGCCGCTGTGAAACAGGACCCCAAGCTGGGCGAGGCCCTGGTGAACCGCGGGGCGGCAAAGATCGGCCTGAAGGCCCCGGAGGCCGCTCTGGTCGACATCAACCGGGCCCTGGAGCTGGGCGTCTCCGAGCCGGCCAAGGCGCATTTCAATCGGGCCCTTGCCTACGAGCGGATGGGTGACCTGAAGTCCGCCTGGCTTGACTACACCAAGGCTGCCGAACTGGACCCTGAATGGGACGCGCCCCGCACGGAACTGACGAGGTTCACCGTTTCGCGGAAGTAGGCCGCCTATCGGTCGAAGGGCTTTTTCGCTCGGAGGGTGACGTGAAGTTCCTTGACGACATTCCAGCGTTCGCCCGCCCAGGTTCTAAGCTCTTCCCGGGTGACCTCTCCCTTGCGTTCCCGCTCCAGCCAACGTGCGTCGTAGACCTGGCTCGCTTGCGCGACCTCGAAGTCCACGCCGAGGGCATAGGCGATCATTGAGTAGTTCGCCCGACGGGCAATCCACTCATCGTTCTTAGCCTTCGACATCATTTCGAAAGTCAGAAGGGTGAACGGTCTTACGTGGGTGGGATCCGACCAATAGGTATCGTGCCGGAAATGGGGAACCTGGATTTCGATCAAGCCGTCCGGCGCGGTGACTCTGTAGAGCTCCCTCATCACAGCGCGAAAGCTGGAGAAGTCGGCACCCACATGTTCGAGTACGTGTTTGAGCAAAACATACTCAAAGGCATCATCCTCAAACGGCCACGGCGTGACTTCGATATCCATCAGAACATCGGGCTGACACTCTGTGAAACTATCGGCGTTTACGAAGCCGTCGCGACGGTCAAATCCGCATCCAAGGTTCAATTTAGCCATCGCTGGTGTTCCCTAAGCTCCCAGGCCGCCTAAGCTCGGTTTCCGTTTGAATGGGTTCGCCTGCGCCATTGTCAACCGGGACGTCCGGAAGGGGTGCCGATCGACGTCCAAGGACCCGAAGCCCCGAAAGGGCTGATATCAGGAAACCCCACAGTTCCCTGATGGGTGCGCGCTTGGGTGCCGGATGGGTCACGGTCGGGCTCCGCCCTCGGCGGCGAGGACACCGGCGCTGACGGCCTGCCAGGCGGCCTCGGCGGTGTCGGCGAAGCGGATGAGGTCGAGGTCTGCGGGGTCGATCATGCCGCGTTCCACCAGCACCTCAAAGCGGACCAGGCTGCGCCAGTAGGCCTCGTCAAAGAGGACTATGGGCACCCTGGGGCCCTTACCGGTCTGGACCAGGGTCAGGATCTCGAACAGTTCGTCCAGGGTGCCGAAGCCGCCCGGGAAGGCCACAAGGGCGTTGGCCCGCATGGCCAGGTGCATCTTCCGCATGGCGAAGTAGTGGAACCGGAAAGCCAGGCCCGGCGTGATGTAGGGGTTGGGGAACTGCTCGTGGGGCAGGGAGATGTTGAAGCCGATTGTGGGCGCTCCGGCCTCTGCGGCACCGCGGTTCGCCGCCTCCATCAGGCCCGGACCGCCACCGGTGGCGATGACGTTGTCCCGGGGACCGGCCCCGGTAGGCCCCGCGAGCGCGCCGCCGCGCTGGGAGGCGATGCGGCCGAATTCCCGGCCTTCCGCAAACCAGCGACCCTTGTCGCCCGGGTCGTCCTCCCGAACCCGGGCCGAGCCAAAGACCACGATGGTTGACCGAATCCCCCAGGACTTCAGTGCCTGGTCCGCCTTTTCGTACTCCAGCAGGAAGCGAACCCCGCGCATGCTTTCGCCCAGGAGAAAATCGGGATCCAGGGCGGCGAGCCTATAGGCCGGCTGCGAGATCAGGGCGCGGGGGTCAGGCTCAGAACCGCTGGGGAGCTTCATGGACAGGCGTCCGCTGGGCTGGGCATGGTCAAAGATATAGGCAGTCGGCGGAGGCGAGGCAATGCGCCCGGCCGGCCCTCAGGGGGTCGGCACCTGGCCCAATGCGGAACGGATGCTGCGCACGAGAATATCGTCCAGTAGGGGCTTTTCGATGATCGGCACCCCCATCCGGTCTGCGCGGTGGCGCAGTGCCGGACCTGGATGGCTGGTGATCAGGAAGGCGGGAAGGCGGACTGCGCGGCTTCGCAGGATGCTGAGGCACTCCAGACCGCCCATCCCGGGCAGGTTTTCATCCAGCACCAGGCAGGCGTTCTGGTCGGGGAGTTTGGCCTCTAGCAGGTCCTCCCCACTGGGATAGGCCTGGACCCGGTAGCCATCGAGTTCGAGGGCGAACCTCAGCGCGCTTCTGAGGGCGTCGTCATCGTCCACGAGGATGAGCGTCGGGGGCTCGACGGAGACTGGCGACATGCTGGATCCGGGGACTCTGAACAGCCGGCAGGATACTCCCGCCACCTGAGTCCGGCCTTGATCCAGCGCAAGCTTTCAAAATCCGGCGAGGATGGACATCCGGACAAGCTCGGAGAGGCTCCGGGCGCCCGTCTTGGTCATGACGTTTGCGCGGTAGACCTCCACGGTCCGCGGGCTGATGCCGAGGTCCCGGGCGATCACCTTATTGGCCTTACCGTCGACGACGCCCTTCAGCACCTCGGTTTCCCGGCGCGACAGCGAGGTGAGCATTGCCGAGAACACCTGCCCTCCCTTGGGCTCAGCCTGGCCTGCCGTCTTGAGGATGACCTCCTGGATCGCCGCCAGCAGGACCTCGTCATCGAAGGGCTTTTCAAGGAAGTCGGCGACCCCTCGCTTCAGGGCCTCGACGGCCATGGGCACGTCGCCATGGCCGGTGATGACGATGACCGGCGTCGGCATCCCGCGGGCCTGAAGTTCGGCAACCATCTGCAGGCCTGTCATGCCGGGCATGCGCACGTCGGTGACGATACAGTCGCCGGCCTCACGGTCGCCAGCTTCGAGGAAGGCGATGGCCGACTCCCAGGTCCGGCAGGAAAGCCCGGCGGACTCCAGCAGGAAGGCGAGAGACGCCCTTACGGCGTCGTCATCATCAATCACATGGACCAGGGAAGGGGGCGAGCTCATGCGTCGGCCTCGTCCGGGAGTGGAAGATCACCTTTCCGTAG
>JBMOEP010000284.1:0-3128 GCA_049314675.1 Phenylobacterium sp. | reverse complement strand
TCAGCTATCTTCGTAATGATCCAAAACATATCCTGGTCATCGACAATAAGATCGATAGCGAAGGCGATATATACAAGGTTGATACCTACTCTGGATCGTCGGAAAAAATCTATCGTGGGTCTGACAAATTTGGCGGGTATCAACCGGATGTGAATGGAAATCTTCGCGCGCGTCAGTATTCCGACTTCGATAACGGCGCGACGTATGTCGTCCAGCAATTCTTCAACAATTCTACGGGTCAGTGGGAAGACCATTTCAGGTCATATGCACGAGATCGGAACTTAAAAACAGTAGTGGGATTTTCCGAGGATCCGAACGTCGTCTATGTCTCAATGCGCGAGAAGGACAAGACTGGGATTTACGAGTACGACATCGCACAGAAGAAATTTATTGGCCCCGCCTTTGAACACAAACTCTTCGATGCAGGCGGGGTGCAGCAGTCCAAGTCCGGACGGACCCTCGGCTTCGGATACAGGGCGGAGACCGGGCGGATATTCTGGACCGATGAGAAAATCGCCGGCATCGCCAAGGGGATCGGCCCCGCTCTTGGCGTCACCAATGTCAGCGTCGACTGGAACGATCCGGCGGGGGGCGCACCTGCCAAGGTCAACTACCCCGACGGCGCCGGTGCCTACATCCGCGACTGGTCGGACGACCTGAAGTACGTGCTGGTGGAGAAGTCCGGGCCCAACCTCCCCCCGGAGTACTACCTCCTGACCGACGGCTCCAAGCTCACCCTTTTGGGCAAGTCCATGCCGCACATTCCCGGAGCGGCCCTCGGGGACTCCCGACTGGTCCAGTACAAGGCCCGGGATGGCCTGGTCATACCGGCCTTCCTGCACACCCCCTCCAAGGCCCGGTTCGGCGCAGGGCCCTATCCCGCCATCGTACTTCCGCACGGCGGTCCGACCGCCCGGGACGACCTGAGATGGGATGTCACGGGTTGGACAAAGTACTTCACCGCCCGGGGCTATGTGATCATCCAACCCCAGTTCCGCGGCTCGGACGACTGGGGTGACAAGCTCTACCGCGCCGGCGACCGGGAGTGGGGCAAGGCCATGCAGGACGACAATGATGACGCGGCCAAGTACCTTGTCTCCCAAGGCCTGGCAGCCCAGGACCGTATCGCCCTGTTCGGTTATTCCTATGGCGGCTATGCGGCCATGGCGGCGGCTATCCGTCCGAATGGAAACTATCAGTGCTCGATCTCCGGTGCGGGCGCAGCCGAGATCAAGAGGTTCCAGAATCGCACCTTCGACAACCGCTTCCTGCGGGAGTTCCAGCGCCCCTCCGTCGGCGGACTGGACCTTCTGGACAACGCCTCCAAGGCCTCGATCCCGATCTTCCTCTACCATGGGGACCGGGACACGAATGTCGAGATCGAGCAGTCCGAGCGTTTCGTAGCCGCCTTGGATGCAGCGGGTCGGCCGCACCGTTTCCTGGCGCTCAAGGATATGGGGCACAGCCTCGACACCTGGACCCCGGCCCACGTCGAGACCCAACTGGTGGAGATTGAGAAGTATCTCACCACGGAATGCGGGCCCGGCGGCATCTAGGGACCCGCCATGGATGTCGCAGGACTGTCGGACCCCGGGCTTCTTCGCCAAGCGGCCTGGATCGGCGGGGTCGAGCGTGACGGGACGACCTGGATCGACGTGACCAACCCGGCCACCGGCGTCCGTCTCGGGCGGGTCCCGGACCTGGGGGCAGGGGAAGCCCTCGCGGCCGTCGCGGCGGCCCGGGACGCCCTTCCCGGCTGGCGGGGACTGACCGCCAAGGCACGGTCAGTCATCCTGCGGCGGTGGTATGACCGGGTCCTGGACGCCCGGTCGGACCTGGCCCGGCTGCTGACGGCCGAACAGGGCAAGCCCCTGGCCGAGGCCGAGGGCGAGATCACCTATGCCGCGGCCTTCATCGAGTGGTTCGCCGAAGAGGCCCGCCGGGCCTATGGCGACGTCATCCCCAACCACCAGGCTGACCGGCGCCTGCTGGTGCTGAAACAGGCGGTCGGGGTGGTCGCCGCCGTCACCCCCTGGAACTTCCCGGCCGCCATGGTCACGCGCAAGGTCGCCCCGGCCCTGGCCGCCGGCTGCACGGTGGTGCTCAAGCCCTCTGAGCTGACCCCCTTCACCGCCCTGGCCCTGGCGCGACTGGCAGCCGAGGCAGGGGTCCCCGACGGGGTCTTCAACGTCATCACCGGGGCGCCGGCCCCCATCGGCGAGGTGCTGACCGGATCCCCGGACGTGGCGAAGTTCACCTTCACGGGTTCCACCGCCGTGGGCAAACGCCTGGCGGCGGCCTGCATGGGCACGGTCAAGCGGGTGTCCCTGGAGCTGGGCGGCAACGCCCCCTTCATCGTCTTCGACGACGCCGACCTCGAGGCGGCGGTCGAGGGCCTGATGGCCTCGAAGTTCCGGAATACCGGCCAGACCTGCGTCTGCGCCAACCGGATCTATGTCCAGTCCGGCATCCACGACGCCTTCGCCAAGGCCCTGACGGCGCGGGCGGAAGCCCTGAGGGTGGGCGACGGCCTGGCGGGCCCCACCGACCAGGGCCCCCTGATCAACGGCGCCGCCCTCGACAAGGTCGAGCGGCACGTGGCCGACGCCCTTGCCGGGGGTGCACAGGTCCTCACCGGTGCCCATCGTCTACCCGGCGAGGGCCGCTTCTATGCCCCCACCGTCCTGGCCGGCGTCCGGGGGGACGCCCTCATCAATCGTGAGGAGACCTTTGGGCCCGTGGCGGGCCTGGTCCGGTTCACGACTGAGGCCGAGGTCCTGTCCCTCGCCAACGCCACCCGGTCCGGGCTGGCGGCCTACGTCTTCACCCGCGACGCCGCCCGTACCTGGCGGATGAGCGAGGGGATCGAGGCCGGGATGGTCGGGGTCAATACCGGCCTGATCTCTACAGAGGTTGCGCCCTTCGGCGGGGTCAAGGAATCCGGCCTGGGCCGCGAGGGCTCGCGCTACGGGCTCGACGAATACCTCGAAACCAAGTTGGTCTGCCTTGCGGTCTGACCGCGGCCGTCCGGTCATGCCAAAGGGAAGGAACCCAACAGGGTGAAGCCAGGGTCCAGGCTCGCAATCTACCATCCGCCGGGAAGGATCGGCCCGAAGGCCAATCCCTTC
>JBMOEP010000283.1:0-3149 GCA_049314675.1 Phenylobacterium sp. | reverse complement strand
CGTGAAGGCCGATCACGGAGACGTCCGGGATCTTGCCCATCTTGGTGGTCTCGGAAGCGCCGACGACCGCAACAGAATTCTGCATCATGGTCGGGTTCCGCTTCAGGACTGCGCCGGCTCGAAGAGCGGCAGGGAGATATCATCGGTCTGCTTCTCGAACCTGACCTTGACGGGCATGTCGAGGACCAGGGCCTCGGGAGTCTGGGGGCAGCCCACGATGTTGGTCATCAGGGTCGGGCCTTCATCGAGCTTCACCACGGCGATGGCGTAGGGCTCGGTTCCCATGTCCGGGCGAGGCCGGTGGTTGATCACGTAGGACCAGAGGACTCCCCGGCCGCTGGCCGCGTAGACCTCGACCTCGCGGGAGGCGCAGGACGGACAGAAGGCCCTGGGCGGGAAATAGGTGCTCTTGCATTCGGTGCAGCGCTGCAGGCGGAGTTCGCCATCGCGGCACCCGTCCCAGAAATGCCGGGTCTCCGGTGTGGGTTCGGGCAGGATGCGGGCCATTCGGAAATCGTCCCCTCGATCTTGGGCCAGTATGGGCGGCCGGTATTGGCGTGAGTCGCCCGCCGCAGGGCGGGCCCCCCGCAAAATGGCGGGACGCACAAGAAAGCCTAGCCCAGTCGGGTTGTCGATAGTCCGCGGCCAGGCGAAGCCTAGGCCAGGGCGGAGGACATATGGCGCCGCTCGGTGGAGAGGCGCAGCTCCTGCCAGATCCGGGACTCCAGGGCTCGGGCCTCCGGGGAGTCCTCAGCCTCGACGGCCGCATGCAGGGCGATGAGCCCGGCGCGTAGCCGGGCGTTGGCGGCGGAGAGGGCAGAGATCGTCAGGTCGCTGCCCTCCGTTCCTACGAGCGCGGCATTGGCGCCAGTGCGGTCTCCGGCGTCGGCCAACAGGGCGCGCAGGGCACGGTTCTCCTCCACCAGGCGCTGGGCGGCGCCGTCCCAGGCTTCGGCCGCCATGCCCAGCAGTGCCGCCGAGAGGGTGAGGGCGCCGGCGCGCTCGGCGGGGTCCAGGTCCGGGACGGCGTTGCGGGCCACAAGGCCAGCGAGTTCGGCGAGGACGGCGGGAATGTCAGGCTTAACAGGTGACCCATGACCTTGAGGATGGCGCGGTCCTGGGGGTTCTGCATGCCCCAGGCGGGCAGGACCATGATCGGTTCGCGATTGCCGCCGTCGATCCAGGCCCGGGCCGAGGAGATCCAGATCGCCTGGCCCTTTACGCAGTTGAAGAGGGTCCACCAGTGGACGGCGGCGGGATCGGCCCGAAGACCGCTGGCCGCCTCCCAGTAGGCGATGGCAACGGCGTCGGGGACGAGGCCACCGGCGAGGTCGCGCTTGAAGTTCCAGACAGGATTGAGGCTCCAGCCCAGGTCCTCGAGAGGGTCGCCCAGGTGGGCCATCTCCCAGTCCAGGACGCCATGGATGTCGCCCTGGCGGTCATAGAGGAAGTTGCCGGTCCGGAAGTCGCCGTGCACAACGCCGATCTTCTGGGCAGGCGGCGGTGGATTCGCCTTCAGCCAGCGGATGGCGGCACGGGCAATGGGCAGGGGCTCAGCTTCGTCCGCGTCCAGCACCGTCTCCCACATGTCCAGCTCGCGGACCCAGCAGCCCTCGGGCTCGGGGGGCGGCATGACGCGGTCAAGGCCCAGGGCGAAGGGATCCGCCCGGGCGATCTCGCCCAGGATGGTCCATTTGTTCCGCGCCAGGGTCTCGTGGGCGGCGAGATACCGCTCGGTCCAGAGCAGGGCGGGCGCCGCCTCGTACCCGGTGATCTCCGCCGCCACGGAGAAGGGCAGATCCAGGGCCTCCGCCCCCTCCTCCAGCCAGATCATCTCGGGCACCGGGACCTTCGAGCCAAAGAAGGCGCGGTAGGCCTCGAACTCGACGCGGCGCTCGGTGTCGATCAGGCTGACCGGAGGATCCCGGCGCAGGATCATCCGGCGCTCCCGGGGCGCGCCGTCCTCGGTCCAGGTCAACCGGAACCTGTAGGTCTGGCGCGAGGCACCCCCGGAGATCCGGGACAGGTCGCGGACCTCGACGCCACTGGCTGCCGGCATACGGCGGGCCGCATAGGCCGCCAGGCGGGGCGCGAGGTCCGCAGAGGTCAATGCCTCAGGCCATCTCGAATCGGACGGGCAGGGTCTTTGGGCCGTTGACGAAGACCGCCTGGCTCATGGCCGGCTCGCCGTCGAGCTCAAGGGACTTCAGGCGCGGGATCAGCTCCTCCCAGAGGATCCGCATCTCCATCTTGGCCAGGTGCTGGCCGAGGCAGAGGTGGGCGCCGTAACCGAAGGCCAGGTGCTTGTTGGGCGAGCGGTCGACCCTGAACTCGTCGGGATCTTCGAAGACAGCCGCGTCGCGGTTGCCGGAGGCATAGCAGAGCATCAGCCAGTCCCCCTTGGACATGGCCCGCCCACCGATCTCGGTGTCGGCCGCCACCGTGCGCATGAAGGTCTTCACCGGCGTGGTCCAGCGAATGGACTCGTCCACCAGGCCGGGGATCAGCGAGGGGTTCGCCTTGAGCTTGGCCAGCTCATCGGGCCGCTCCGCCAGGGCCCAGAAGGCGCCCGCGGTCGAGGAAGAGGTGGTGTCGTGGCCCGCCGTCGCGACGATGATGTAATAGCTCATCGCCTCGAGTTCGGAGATGGGCCGGCCGTCGATCTGGGCGTTGGCGATCACACTGGCCAGGTCGTTGCGGGGCGAGGCCCGGCGGTCAGCGGACAGGGCGTTGAAGTAGTTGAAAAAGTCGGTGATCACCCCAAGGTCCATCCGGCGGCCTTCGCCAGTGACGTCAGTGGGGATGGAGTTGGCGTCGCTGCTGGCGGCCCGGCTGAGTTCGGGGTCGGTGGCGCCGAACAGTTCCTGGGTGAGGGTCAGCATCCGCGGCTCGTCCGCTTCCGGAACGCCGAGGATCTCCATCACCACGTGCAGGGGGAAGTGCAGGGCCACCTCCCGGACGAAGTCGCAGCGTCCGCCCGTGGCGGCCATCTTGTCCACCGAGGCCCGGGCGATTTCGCGGATGCGGGTCTCAAGGCTGCGCAGGTTCTGGGGCATGAACCAGGCCTGGGTCAGGGCGCGGTACTTGGGATGGTCCGGCGCATCCATGTGGATGAGGGTGCGCAGCAGGTGCGGGCTGCCCCCCATCAT
>JBMOEP010000282.1:0-3154 GCA_049314675.1 Phenylobacterium sp. | reverse complement strand
GCTCGCCTCGCCCTGGTACTCCAGGCGGCGCACCCTCCCCTCGGCGCGGAAGGTCTGGTCGGTCACCGCCTGGTCGGGGTCGTAGGTCCGGTGCTGGGTGTCGGTGAGGGCAAGGCCCAGCCGGTTCTTCACCCGGCCGCCTGCGACCGGGAAGGCCAGGCCGGCATAGCCGAGGGCCTCCCGGGTGCGGCCCCGCTCCCGGGTATCGGCGAAGACGTAGGCGGGGGCGGGATAGCCGTCGAAGGCGTTACGGGCGTCCGACCAGACGGCCCGGAGGTCCAGGCGGACCTCGGGGGCCAGGTCCGCGGTAAGTCGCCCCGAGGCCCCCGTCCGACGGTAGCCGTCGCGTTCGGTCCCGCCGCGCGCCGCTGAGATCCCTTCGGTGGCATAGGAGTCCGCCGCCAGCCGCCAGGCCAGGGCACCGCCCGCACCGCCGACACCGCCGCGCAGATAGGTGGTTCCCAGGCCGCCAGCCTCAGCTGCGCCCTCGCCGGTGAGTCTGCCCGTCGGCGGAAGACGGGTCTCCAGGCTGACCACGCCCCCCATGGCCTGGCCGCCCCAGACGGCCGACTGGACCCCCCGCAGGATCTCGATCCTCGAAATGTCGCCCACCAGCAGGTTGGCGGCGTCGTAGGCCCCGCCGATGACGGACGGGTCATTCAGGCGCACGCCGTCAATGACGAACAGGGTCTGCTCGGCCTCCGCTCCCCGGATCCGCACAGCCGTCACCCCGCCCGGTCCGCCATTGCGGCTGATGCCGACCCCCGGGGTCGAGGCGAGGAGGTCCGGGATCACCAGGGCCTGGCGGTCGCGGATCACCGCCTCAGGGATCACCGTCACGCTGCGCCCGCTTTCGGCGGCCGGCACGGGGATCCGGTTGGCCACCACAACTACGGCCTCCACCGGGACGTCCACCGGGGCCTCTGGGGAAATAGCGGCCAGGGCCGCGGCCCCGGCCAGACTCACAAGACTCATCGCGCCCTCCTCCGGACGACATGCGGCTGCGGAACGCAACCGAACAGGCTTCCCCGGCCCGCACAGGCGGTCCGGTTGTGTCTGTCGCCGGTCGGGAGAGACCCGTCCTCCAGGCACACCCCGGCCTGTCGGATGACGACGGCGTCAGGCAGGTCTCCTGGCTCGCGGGTCAATGTCCCTTGCGCGTCGCCTTCCCAGCCGGGTTCCCGAAGGTTCCTGGCCAGTGGCTTCGTGACACGCGGACTCGCCACTTACAGTTGCGGGGGCAGCCCGGGCCTTACACCCGAGTTCCCTTTTCATCCCCCTCTCGGGAGAACCTGACGCAGGTGCAGGCCTAGGCCTCCGTCCAGCGAGGGTCAACCGGCGTCAAAAGGGTTGCGCGGGCGAGGCGCCCTGCGCCATCAAGCCTGCAGCCTTCGCCTCGGAGTTTCCCATGTCCTTCCGCGCCCCCCTGCAGAGCCTGGACCTCGCCCTTGCGGCAGCCGGTCTGCCCGCCCTCTTGGTGGACGGCTATCCGGACCTCGACGCAGAGACAGTGGCGGCGGTCCTGGCCTCGGCCGCCGCCTTCGTGGAAGCCGAGCTTGCCCCGCTCAACTCCGACGGCGACCGCATCGGGGCCCGGTTCGAGAACGGCGTGGTCTCAGCCGCCCCGGGTTTCGCCGAGGCCTACCGGGCCTTCGCGGCCCAGGGCTGGAATTCCCTGGCGGCGGACCCGGAGTTCGGCGGCCAGGGCCTGCCCAAGGTGCTTGAGCTGGCCGTCTTCGAGATGGTCCACGCCGCCAACATGGCCTTTGGCCTCTGCCCAATGCTGACCCAGGGCGCCATCGAGGCCCTGACCCTGCACGGCACCGAACGCCAGAAGCGGCTGGTCCTGCCCCGACTGGTGTCGGGTGAGTGGACCGGAACCATGAACCTCACCGAGCCCCAGGCCGGCACGGACCTTTCCGGCGTCACCGCCCGGGCCGAGCCGGATGGCGAGGGGGGCTACCGGCTCACCGGCCAGAAGATCTATATCACCTGGGGCGACCACGACGCCGCCGAGAACATCTGCCACCTGGTGCTGGCGCGCCTCCCGGACGCCCCACCCGGGGTCAAGGGCATCAGCCTCTTCCTCGCCTCCAAGCGCCTGATCGACGACGAGGGCCGGCTGGGTGCGGCCAACGCCCTGCGTCCGGCTTCGATCGAGAAGAAGCTGGGCATCCATGGGTCGCCCACCTGCGTCATGCTGTTCGAGGGCGCCCGGGCCGAACTGGTGGGAGAGGCGAACAACGGCCTGTCCCACATGTTCGTCATGATGAACGCCGCCCGGCTTCAGGTGGGCGTGCAAGGGGTGGCCATCGCCGAGCGCGCCCTGCAGCAGGCCCTGGCCTATGCCCAGGACCGGGTTCAGGGCCGGCCGGCACTGGGGGGTGAGTCGATCTTCGGCCATCCCGACGTCCGCCGGAGCCTGGCCCTCATGCGCGCCAAGGTCGAAGCGGCCCGGGCCATCTGCCTCCTGACCGGGGTCCTGGCCGACCAGGCCCGCCTCGCACCGGAGGCTTCAAGCCGGGACCTGGCCCGGGGACGCCAGGAGCTGCTGACGCCCATCGCCAAGGCCTGGTCCACCGACGTCGGGGTCGAGGTCGCCTCCATGGGCGTCCAGGTCCATGGGGGCATGGGTTTCATCGAGGATACGGGCGCCGCCCAGCACTATCGCGATGCCCGGATCGCCCCGATCTACGAGGGCACCAATGGCGTCCAGGCCGTCGACCTTGCGGGCCGCAAGCTGTCCATGATGGACGGCGTCCTGATGCCGGGCCTCTGCGGCGAGATGGCCGACGATGCTGCGGCCTTCGAGGCCGAGGCGGGGCTGGAGGGCGTGGGCCGACGCCTGGCCGTTGGGGTCGCGGCCCTCTCCGCTGCCACGGCCTGGATGCAGGCGAACCGGGGTCCCGACGCCCTGGCCGGCGCCACGGCCTACCTGCGCCTGTCCGGCGACGTCATCGGCGGCTGGATGCTGGCCCGCCAGGCGGTCCTGGCCCGCAGCCGCGCGCCGGCCCTGGCGGAGTCCCGCGCCGCCCTGGCCCGCATCTTCGCCGACCAGGTCCTGGCCCAGGCGCCAGGCGTCGCCGAAGGGGTCATGGCTGGCGGCGGGGACCTGGCCCTCCTGGACGCAGACTCCCTGGCCGGCTGAGGGTTC
>JBMOEP010000281.1:0-3165 GCA_049314675.1 Phenylobacterium sp. | reverse complement strand
CTCGAACCGGCCCTCTGCGATCGCCGCCCGCATGGCCGCCATCAGGGCCTGGAAGAAGGCGATATTGTGCCATGACAACAAGACCTGACCAAGAATTTCTTCTGCTTTCACAAGGTGATGGAGATAGGCCTTCGCGTAGTCCCTGGAGGCCGGGCAATCCAGGGTTTCATCGAGGGGACTGTCGTCTTCGGCGAAGCGGGCATTCTTCAGGTTGACCGAGCCCTCCCAGGTCCAGGCCTGCCCGTGACGCCCGGAGCGGGTGGGCAGGACACAATCGAACATGTCCACGCCCCGGGCCACAGCCTCGACGAGATCGACGGGCTTGCCCACCCCCATGAGGTAGCGGGGGCGGTCGGCCGGCAGGAAGCCTGGCGCATAGTCGAGCACTTCGCACATGGCGGCATGCCCCTCGCCGACGGCAAGGCCGCCGATGGCGTAGCCGTCGAAGCCCGTCTCGACCAGACGCTCTGCGGACTCCCGGCGGAGGGCCTCGAAGGTCGATCCCTGCTGGATTCCGAACAGGGCCTGGCGGTCGCGCTGGCCGAAGGCGGCCTTCGAGCGGCGTCCCCAGCGGTCCGACAGGCGCATGGCTGCAGCCGCCTCCGCCTCTTCCGCAGGCCAGGAAACGCACTGGTCCAACTGCATGACGATATCGGCACCCAACCGGTCGGCCTGGATCTCTATGGACCGCTCAGGTGTCAGGACGTGCCGGGAGCCGTCGATATGGCTGCGAAAGGTCACGGACTCTTCCGTCACCTTCGAAATCCCTGACAGGGACATGACCTGGAAGCCCCCGGAGTCCGTGAGGATGGGGCCATCCCAACGCATGAAACGGTGCAGGCCGCCCAGGCGCTCCAGCCGCTCGGGTCCCGGCCTCAGCATCAGGTGATAGGTGTTACCCAGGATGATATCGGCCCCGGTAGACTTCACCTGATCCACGGTCAGGGCCTTGACCGTGGCTGCGGTCCCCACCGGCATGAAGGCGGGAGTGCGGATCTCACCCCGGGCGGTGTGCAGGACCCCCGTGCGCGCCGCGCCGTCCCGGGCGGAGATGTCAAAGGCAAAGGCGCTCATCCAGCCCTCCAGAGCAGGCTCGCGTCGCCGTAGGAATAGAAGCGGTAGTCCTCGGCGATGGCGTGCGCATATGCCGACTGCATGGTGCCCAGGCCGGCCAGGGCACTGACCAGCATGAATAGCGTCGACTTGGGCAGGTGGAAGTTGGTCATCAGGCCGTCGGCCATCCGGAACCGGTAGCCGGGCGTGATGAAGATATCGGTCTCGCCTGTCCAGGCCGCAAGCCCGCCATCCGCATCCGCGGCGCTCTCCAGGAGGCGCAGGGAGGTCGTGCCGACGCAGATCACCCGCCCTCCCGCCTGGCGGGCCGCCCCGATCCTGGCGGCGGTGTCCGCATCGATCTCCCCCCACTCGGCGTGCATGCGATGTCGCGAGATGTCTTCGGTCTTGACCGGCAGGAAGGTGCCGGCGCCCACATGCAGGGTTACCCGGGCCAGGCCCACGCCTGCGCCCTCCAGTCGGGCGAGGAGTTCCGGGGTGAAGTGGAGGCCGGCGGTGGGCGCCGCCACTGAGCCTTCGCGCCGGGCGAACACCGTCTGGTAGTCGCTGCGGTCGCGCGCATCCTGCTTCCGCTTTGAAGCGATGTAGGGCGGGAGGGGCATTTCGCCGACCCGGGCGATCGCCGCGTCGAGGTCAGGGCCCGAGACGCCGAACTCCAGGGTGAATTCCCCCGCCTCGCCCTTCTGCGCAACGACCGCGGACAGGTCGCCAAAGACCAGGGTGTCGCCGGGGCCGATCTTCTTGCCTGGACGCATGAAGGCGCGCCAGGCCGTGTCCGAGGCCCTCTGGTGCAGGGTGGCTTCGACAGCCACGTCCGATCCTGCCCGCAGGCGGCGGCCCCGAAGCCGAGCTGGGATTACCCGCGTCTCGTTGACGACCAGGATGTCGCCCGCCCGCAGCAGGGACGGCAGGTCTCGGACCTGGTGGTCCAAGAGACCCCCGCCGGGCTGCACCTGAAGCAACCGGGCAGAATCGCGTGGCTCCGCAGGCCGCAGGGCGATGCGGTCCTCGGGAAGCTCAAAATCGAAGTCCGCAAGCTGCATGGGCGGCGCTGATGGCCCCGCCCGGGGGCGGACGTCAAGCCTGGCCTCAGGCGTCGGCGGCCACCTTCATGGAGACGATCTTTCCAGGTGCACGGGGCGGTTCGCCCTTCGGCAGGGCGTCAATGTGATCCATGCCCTCGGTGACCACGCCCCAGACCGTGTACTGGCCATCCAGGAAGTTCGCATTGTCGAAGCAGATGAAGAACTGGCTGTTGGCCGAATTCGGGTTGTTGGTCCGGGCCATGGAGCAGGCCCCGCGAACGTGCGGCTCGCGGGAGAACTCGGCCGGGAGGTCGGGCTTGGAGGACCCGCCCATGCCCGTGCCGTTCGGGCAGCCCCCCTGGGCCATGAAGCCGGGAATGACGCGGTGGAAGACGACGCCGTCGTAGAAGCCTTCCCGGGCCAATTCCTTGATCCGGTCGACGTGCTGGGGCGCCAGGTCCGGGCGGAGCTGGATTGTGACCCGACCGGTCTCGGTCTCGAGCAGAAGGGTGTTTTCAGGATCCATTACTTTACCTCCGAGGGAATGCTGATGGCGCAGGCCGTGAAATCGGCGCCGCGGCTGGCCCGGACCCGGGCGACCTCAGCGGCGAACCAGGGGCTGCGGGGATCGATGACCCGAACCTTCGGGCGAGAGCCGGCGGGCATGTCCGCCAGCACCTGCACCCGGGTCATCAGGTCCTGGGGCGCCACCACGGGCTCCCCGGCCTTGATGGTGCGCACGACCTCTAGGCCGGAAATCACACGCCCAAAGGCCGTGTAGCGCTTCTCCAGCGAGGGGTAGGCCTGGCGCATGAGGAAGAACTGGCTGTTGCCGCTGTCGGGCGACTCGCCCCGCGCCATGCCCGCCACGCCGGGGCAGTAGAGGGCCCAACCCGAAATCCGCCCGTCCGCAGTCATGGGCATGAGCTGGGAGCTTTGGGTCATGACCGGCAGGGGACCCACGAATCCGATCTCCGCCACGGCCTGGTCCGCGACCTGGACGAAGGGTGTTTCCGACCCCCGCCGGAAGGTGAACTCGGCGGTCAGGTCAGGCAGGTCGCTGCCC
>JBMOEP010000280.1:0-3171 GCA_049314675.1 Phenylobacterium sp. | reverse complement strand
AACCGGTCATCGCCAAGGTCGTAGACATGCATCCGGTGACGGATGTTCCCTGGCACTTCGACCTGTACCGGGTCGACGCGCACCAGCAGATCCGCGTCGCCGTCCCGGTCCACTTCCGCAATCTGGAAGCGTCCCCGGGCCTGAAGCGTGGCGGTACGCTCAACGTCTCTCTCCATGAGATCGAGCTGAACTGCCCGGCCGACCACATCCCCGAGGAAATCCTCTTCGACCTGACCGGCCTGGAGATTGGTGAGGCCATCCGCATCAGTTCGCTCAC
This sequence comes from Phenylobacterium sp., assembly GCA_049314675.1. GTDB lineage: Bacteria > Pseudomonadota > Alphaproteobacteria > Caulobacterales > Caulobacteraceae > Phenylobacterium. The sequence continues at coordinate 2,894 of JBMOEP010000280.1, read as the reverse complement.
CCTCCCCGCCGGCATCACCCCCGTGGCTTCCGGCGACGCGGTCGTGGCCACCGTGGCGGGTTCGGCCGCCGGTGCCTCGGCCGCCAAAGCCGAGGGCGCCGAGGCCTGAGGCCCGGCCTGACGGGCCCGAATGCTGATCCTTGCCGGCCAGGGGAACCCGGGCCCGGCCTATTCCGGAAACCGGCACAATATCGGCTTCAGGGCGGTTGACGCCATTGCCGCACGCTGGGGCTTCGGCCCCGAGCGTAGCCGCTTCCAAGGCCTGACCCGGGAAGGTGTCATCGAGACCCCGGGGGGACCGGTCCGGGCCCTGACCCTGAAGCCCAACACCTTTTACAACGAAAGCGGACGGGCCGTGGCGGCTGCCCTCAAGTTCTTCAAGCTGTCACCAGCCGACCTGGTGCTCTTCTACGACGAGATCGACCTCGCTGGCGGCCGCTTCCGGATGAAGACCGGAGGCGGGGCGGCAGGCAATAACGGGGTCCGCTCCGTCACCGCCCATATCGGGCCCGATTTCCGACGGGCGCGCCTGGGCGTGGGGCACCCGGGGCACAAGGACCGGGTCCAGGGCCATGTTCTCTCAGACTTCCACAAGTCGGAGTCTGCCTGGGTCTCAGCCCTGGTCGGCGCTGTCGCCGACGCCGCGCCCCTGCTCGCCGCAGGGGAGGATGAACGCTACCAGGCCGAAGTCCTGCGCCTTGCGCCCGCCGAGAAGCTGGATCCCCGCAGGCCCGGCGATCCGGCGTGACCATTTCTCAGGCGCGTGGTAGTCGCCGCGCCTGCCGTACCGAGGAGTTTTCTGAATCATGGCCCTGAAAGTCGCCATTGTCGGCCTGCCCAATGTGGGCAAGTCGACCCTGTTCAACGCCCTGACCCAGACAGCCGCCGCCCAGGCCGCGAACTATCCGTTCTGCACCATCGAGCCCAATGTCGGCGACGTGGCGGTTCCAGAGGCAAGACTGGAGGCCCTGGCCAGCATCGCGGGCTCGAAGGAGATCATCCCCGCCCGCATCAATTTCGTGGATGTCGCCGGCCTTGTCCGCGGCGCCTCGCAGGGCGAGGGCCTCGGCAACCAGTTCCTGGCCAACATCCGAGACTGCGACGCCGTCGCCTTTGTCTCACGCTGTTTCGTCGATGACGACATCACCCACGTTGAAGGACGGGTCGACCCCATCTCGGACCTCGACATCATCGAGACCGAACTCATGCTCGCCGACCTGGAGAGCCTGGAGAAGCGGGTGGTGAACTTCGAGAAACGGGCCAAGACCGGGGACAAGGAGGCAGCCGCCACCCTCGCCCTGATGAAACTCGCCCTCGCCCAGCTCGCCGAGGGACGCCCTGCCCGGGCTGCCCAGGTGCCCGTCGAAGAGGAGAAGGGCTGGCGCATGCTCCAGCTGCTCACCGCCAAGCCGACACTCTATGTCTGCAACGTCGACGAAGCCTCCGCGGATCAAGGCAACGCCTTCTCGGGCCAGGTAGCCGAGCGCGCCACCCGGGACCAGGCCAAGTCGGTGGTGATCTCGGCCCAGATCGAGTCCGAGATCGCCTTGCTGGACGCCGGCGAGCGCGCCGAGTTCCTCGAGACCCTGGGCCTGATCGAGCCCGGCCTGAACCGCCTGATCCGGGAGGCCTACGCCCTTCTGGGGCTCCAGACCTACTTTACAGCCGGCCCCAAGGAAGCCCGCGCCTGGACCATTCCAGTCGGAGCCACAGCACCCCAGTCCGCGGGCGTGATCCACACCGACTTCGAGAAGGGCTTCATCCGGGCCGAGACCATCGCCTTTGACGACTACGTAAAGTTCAAGGGTGAGGCCGGCGCCCGTGAGGCGGGCCGCCTTCGCTCTGAAGGCAAGGAATACGTCGTCCAGGACGGCGACGTCATGAACTTCCGCTTCAACGTCTGAGCCCCCCGGAAGCGGCCGGTCGCCCTCGGGAGACCAACCCGGCGCCCAACGAAAAAGGCCGGCCGCCCTGGAGGCGACCGGCCCTGGTTTCGTGCGGAGTTGAACCCTAGTGGGCCACGTTCCGCCAGATGCGCTTGTAGCTCATGTAGAGCAGGCCGGCGAGGATCAGCAGATAGATCATCGCGCCGACGCCGAAGGCCTTGCGCTCCTCCATCTTGGGCTCGGAAGCCCAGGTCATGAAGGCGGCGACATCACGGGCCTGCTGGTCGATCGTCGACTTCGTATCGTCGTCAAACGTGACCTTACCCGCTGCAAGTTGCGGCGGCATGGCGATGAAGCCGCCGGGAGGCGCATGCCCCTTGCCCTTCCAGAAGGCCGAGACGTCCCCGAGCATGTAGGGGTTGTAGTACTGGCCCGAGGGAACCTCGAGGCCCGCGGGAGGGGTCGAGTAACCGGACAGGAGCGAGTAGATATAGTCCGGTCCGCCCATCCGCGCCTTGGACAGGGTCGAGAAGTCCGGCGGCAGGGCACCGCCGTTACCGGCCCGGGCCGCCGCCTCATTCGGGTAGGGGTTCGGGAATCGATCGGCCGGAGTCGCCGGGCGCTTCACGATGTCGCCCGTCTCCTGATCAATCTCCGAGGTCTCGAAGTCCTTTGCGATGGTCTTCACATAGGGGTTGTCATTCGGGTTCGGGTACTTCGGGTCGTAGAAGGGCCCTCCCTTCTGGCCGAGGTTCCGGAACGACATCAAGTTCATCGAGTGGCAGGCCGAGCAGACCTCCCGGTAGACCTTGAAACCCCGCTGAAGCTGAGCGCGGTCAAACTTGCCGAAGGGGCCGTTGAAGCTCCATGCGACCGTGCGGGGCTCCTTCTGGGAGCCGGCGGCGAGGGCCGGCCCGCCCGCAAGGGCAAGACCGAGCGCCGCAATCGCGAGACACTTGCGAAGCATCAGGCTCAACCCCTCTTCTCAGGCGAAGCCGCGGCACCCAC
>JBMOEP010000279.1:0-3190 GCA_049314675.1 Phenylobacterium sp. | reverse complement strand
TACGCGGTCCAGGTCGAACAGCGGGGTGCTCTTCAGCACGACATTCTCCATCACCACGTCGTCCATGATGATGGAAACGGGCTGCGAGGCGGCGAGGTCGAAGTCGGCATTGCCCAGGCCGCGGATATAGAAGCGCGGCGCGACCCGGCCGTTGGAGGATTCGGCGTAGAGGGACGGCACACGGGAGGACAGGGTCAGGATGTCGTCGCCAGCGGCGAACAGGCTCTGCAAGCGTTCGCCGGAGACAGAGGCGACGGATAGGGGCACGTCCTGCAGGTTTTCGCTACGCTTCTGGGCGGTGACGACAACCTCGCCCACCGTTGTCTCCTGGGCCAGGGCCGGCGCTGCAAGGGCCAGGCAGGCGGAGAGGGCGGCCACGCCGCAGGATTGAGAAAGGCGGCGCTTGGCCGACGTCGACTTGATCATGAAAAATCCTCGCGAAGTCCGCCGCTGGCGCGGCCACAGGGGTCGGGACGCCACCCGGCCCTTCAGGTGTGGACTCGACCGCTATTGAGCGTCGGAGGCGGCATCTACCGCGCGTCAGAGCGGGGCTGTGGATAACTTTCGGATTGTGTCGGTCCTGTGTCGAGTCGGTGACATCCGGATCGAAGGTGACTACTGGTGCGGCGGTGGGTACCCGGCCTCCTCCCTGCCCGCCGGCCCTCAAGGCCGTCCAGGCCCAGGAGATCAAGGGCGGTGCCACCAGCCTTGGCGACCGGGCCATCCTCGGGGTCCGGCAGGCATTCTTCGGGCAGGGGCGGGATGTTTCCGAGGCTTCGGTGCTGGATGCGGTGCTCTCCGAGGCCGGTGCCGACCTGGCCGATATCCACGCCCGCTTCGCTCGCGGTGAGGCCCACGCCGCCCTCATGTCCGACTACCAGGAGGCCCAGGCCCTGGGCGTCAAGGGCAGCCCGAGCCTGGTGCTGAATGAGGGTCGCCAGATGCTCTACGGCAATGTCGGCTTCCGGGTCATTGAGGCCAACATCGCCGAACTCCTGCGCGAACCCGAGGCTGGAGCCGCCAGCTGGTGCTGACCCCTTGCGCATCTCGCCCGGGTGCCCAAGTCTCCGTCACTTCAATCTTTTTCTACGGAGCTTCCGCATGACCGCCTCCCGACGCCAGGCCCTTGGCCTGGCCGCCGCCGCCCTTCTCCTGACCGCCTCGTAAGGGGCCCAGGCCGCCGACACTGCCCTTGCCCGGTCCGTGGCCTCGCAGGCCCGCCCCGCGGAGGATCGCGCCCGGGACGGCGCCCGCCATCCCGTTGAATCCCTGACCTTCTGGGGCGTGAAGCCCGGCCAGACGGTGATCGAGGTCTCGCCCGGCGGCGGTTACTGGACGGAGATCCTGGCACCCTACGCGGCGGCGACCAAGGGCCGCTACGTGGCCGGCGTCGCCGACCTGGCCAACCCCAAGATCTCGGATGGCGCCCGCAAGAGCCGGGCGGACTTCGAAGCCCGCTTCGCCAATGCGACCCGCTACGGCAAGGTGGAGTACGTCGGCTTCGGCGCGAGCTCCGGCCCGCTGGGCACGCCCGGATCGGCGGACCTGGTCCTGACTGCCCGGAACATCCACAACTGGATGTGGGCCCCGGGGATGCTTGACAAAGTCATGAAGGATTTCAACGCCGTGCTGAAGCCGGGCGGGATCCTGGCGGTGGAAGAGCACCGGTCCGATCCCAAGCCCATGGCACCTGACGGCCGCAACGGGTACGTCTCCGAAGCCGCGGTGATCTCCGCCGCAGAGGCTGCCGGTTTCCGTCTCGCCGCCCGCTCCGAGATCAACGCCAACCCCAAGGACACCAAGGACCATCCCTTCGGCGTCTGGACCCTGCCGCCCAGCAGGCGCAGCGCCGCACCCGGTGCCCAGCCAGCTCCTGACTTCGACCGGGCCCGCTACGACGCCATCGGTGAGAGCGACCGCATGACCCTGCGCTTCGTCAAGGTGCGCTGATCTTCGCAACGAAAAAGGGCCCCGGAACATCTCCGGGGCCCTGATCCGTTCGGCTGCGCCGGCCCGCCGTCAGGCGAACTGGTGCATGGTGTTGGCCTCGCCCGAGGCCTTAAGGGCAGCCTCGCCGGCAAAGTACTCCTTGTGGTCGTCGCCGATGTCCGAGCCGGACATGTTCTGGTGCCGAACGCAGGCGATACCCTGGCGGATCTCCTGCCGCTGGACGTTGAGCACGTAGCCCAGCATGCCAGCCTCGCCGAAGTACTCCTTGGCCAGGTTGTCCGTGGACAGGGCCGCAGTGTGATAGGTCGGCAGGGTGATCAGGTGGTGGAAGATCCCCGCCCGGCGCGCGCCGTCGGCCTGGAAGGTGCGGATCTTTTCGTCGGCCTCCTGGGCCAGGGCCGTGCTGTCGTAATCAACGCTCATCAGCTTTTCGCGGTCATAGGCCGCGACATCCTTCCCGTCCTGCTTCCAGGCGTCGAAGATCTGCTGGCGGAAGTTCAGTGTCCAGTTGAAGGACGGTGAGTTGTTGTAGACCAGCTTGGCGTTGGGAATGACCTCGCGGATACGGTCCATCATGCTGGCGATCTGCTCGACGTGGGGCTTCTCAGTCTCGATCCAGAGCAGGTCGGCCCCGTTCTGCAGCGAGGTGATGGAGTCCAGTACGCAGCGGTCGGCGCCGGACCCTTCCCGGAACTGGAAGAGGTTGGAGGGCAGGCGCTTGGGCCGCATCAGCTTGCCGTCGCGGGTGATCAGCACGTCGCCGGGGTTGCACTGGGCCGGGGTGACTTCCTCGCAGTCGAGGAAGGAATTGTACTGGTCGCCGAGGTCGCCGGGGGTGTGGCTGACGGCGATCTGCTTGGTCAGGCCAGCGCCGAGGCTGTCCGTGCGGGTGACGACGATGCCGTCCTCCACGCCCAGTTCCATGAAGGCGTAGCGGCAGGCGCGGACCTTTGCGAGGAAGTCCTCGTGCGGGACGGTGACCTTGCCGTCCTGGTGGCCGCACTGCTTCTCGTCCGACACCTGGTTTTCGATCTGCAGCGCGCAGGCGCCCGCCTCGATCATCTTCTTGGCCAGGAGGTAGGTGGCCTCGGCGTTGCCGAAGCCGGCGTCGATGTCGGCAATGATCGGCACGACATGGGTCTGGTAGGTGTCGACTGCCTTGAGGATCGAGGCTTCCTTGCCCTTGTCGCCGGCCGCGCGGGCGGCGTCGAGGTCACGGAACATCATGCCGAGTTCGCGG
>JBMOEP010000278.1:0-3196 GCA_049314675.1 Phenylobacterium sp. | reverse complement strand
GTCTTCAACCACCTGACAGGCCGGCCCGAAGACTATGGCCTTAAGGACTATGACCTGGCCTATTTCGACGCCTCGGATACGGGCTGGGACGCCGAGGACAAGGTGATCCGGAGGGCCGCGGCAGAGCTTCCGCCACCTCTGGACACACTGGTCGAGGTGCGGAACCAGGCCCGGGTGCACCTGTGGTTCGAAGGCCGGTTCGGCGAACCCTATGCCCCCCTGTCAAGCAGCGCCGAGGCCCTGGAGCAGTTCGTCTCGACGGCCAATGCGGTGGGCGTTCGGCTTGAGGCTGACGACCGGCTGACGATCGTAGCGCCCTTCGGGCTGGATGACCTGTTCAGCCTGAGGCTGAGGCCCAATCCCCTGCGACCGGCGGCCGGCTTCCGGGGCAAGGTGGAGGGTGTCGTGGCGCGCTGGCCCGAGCTGGTCGTCGAGGACTAGGGCAAGCGCCTCAGAGGGCTCCGCGGGCAGAGGCCTGGGTGGCGTTCATCTCTGAGGCCTGGGACACCCGGTGGAGGGTGTCGATCAGCCGCTTGATCTCGATGGGCTTGGCCAGATGTTCGTCCATGCCCGCCGCCAGGTATTCGGCGACCTGATGGGTCAGGGCGTCGGCTGTGAGGGCGATGATCGGCGTCCGGGGCAGGCCACGGTTGCGCTCCAGGGCGCGGATGGCCGTGGCCGCCTCTACTCCGCCCATGACCGGCATGTGGATGTCCATGAGGATGATATCGAACCGGCCCGTCTTCCAGGCGGCGACTGCGGCGGCACCGTCGGGCACGATCTCCAGCGCGCAGCCGACCGAGGCCATAACCGCGGTCAGGACCTGCTGGTTGGTGACATTGTCCTCGGCGGCCAGCACGCGCAGGGGCGCGGCCTCCTCTTCGTCCTCGAACAGGCCATCGTCCAATTCGATCGCTTCGCCCACCGTCGAACGCATCAGAGGGGCCGAGAACCGGAAGGTCGTGCCCAGGCCCTCGGTGCTCTCGAAGGCGATGCGCCCCCCCATCATGTGGGCGAGTTCAGCCGAGATGGCGAGGCCAAGGCCGGTACCCCCAAAGCGGCGGGTCGCGGAATTGTCGACCTGGACGAACTTTTCGAACAGCATCGCGTGCTTCTCCGCCGGGATGCCGACCCCGGTGTCGCGCACGGTGATGACCAGCTGGTCGGAGACCTGGTCCAGGAGCACGGTGATCGAGCCGGAATGGGTGAACTTCACCGCATTGGAGACCAGGTTGCCGAGGATCTGGCGCAACCGTCCCGGGTCGCCTCGCCAGCCGCCCTTTGCCCCCGGCATGGTGCGCAGCACGAATTCGAGGCCCTTCTCGGTCGCCGAAGGGGCGAAGAGATCATGCACAGGGGACAGGGCCGCCTCGAGATCGAAGTCCTCTTCCGACAGGGTCATGCGCCCGGCCTCGATCTTGGACAGGTCAAGGACGTCGTTGAGGATGTTGAGCAGAAGGCCGCCGGACTGGCGGACCACGTCGAGGCGCTTCCTCTGCTCAACAGTCAGCTCACCCATGGCCATGATCTCGGCCATGGTCAGGACACCGTTCAGGGGCGTGCGGATCTCGTGGCTCATATTGGCCAGGAACTGTGACTTCATCAGGTTGGCGTCATTGGCGCGGTCGCGGGCATCCTGCAGCTCGGCCACCATGGACTGCTGCTGAGCCTCGCGGACAGACAGGCGGTGCAGCAGCTGGTTGAAGGCCGAGCTCAGGCCCCGGAACAGGCCGTCCCGGCTGGCGAGGTGGATTGGCTCATAGCTGCCGCTGTCCGAGACCCGCTGCATGGCGGTGGACAGCTCGACGACGGGGGCAATCACCCGGTCTGCCTGGCCACGGGAGATGACGATGGCGACGCCGATGCCGGAGAACAGGAGGGCGCCCGCCAGGGCGACGAGCTGGGGCACGATCTCAGCGAGGCCCAGCGGCCGGCCGACGGTCACCAGTTCGCCGAGGTGGACACCCTTGCCTTCCACGGGGGTGCGAATGACCACCTGGGAGCCGTTGGGCGCCAGCTGGCCCGCCTGCCCGAAGCCGGACACGCTCTGGCCTGAAGCGTCGAAGAATTCTGCCGAGACCAGCGTGTGCGAGAGGCCAAGGGCGCGCACCGCCGAATCCACCGCCGCGGTATCCCCGGAAACGACGGCATCGGAGAGGCTGACCGCCGAAACCGCAGCCAGGGTGGACTGGAGGGCGCGGTTCTGGGCTTGGACCTGGACCCATTGCTGGCCCATGAAAGCCACGCACGCCATGGCAAGCACGCTCAGCGCCGTGATGACGGCGGCGGCGGAGATGCGGGCGTGAAAGCCCGCCGTGCTGAGGGCCTTTTGGCGGTACTCGGGGGGCGTCATTCTGATCCCGGCTTCATTACGAAAGCCCAGACTGCCCCGGAAGTCCTAACGTTTCCCTGAATTAACCCTGAAAAAACGGACGCTTGGGGGCGAATCAGACTGAAAAAGGGCAGATTTCAAGACCTGCGTCAATTTGCCACGGTTAACAAATGATGAATCATGGGGACAGACGTTAACCTCCGATTTACCTTAACAACGAGGCCATTCTGCCTTCGTAGGGGGTTACCATGGACAAAGCGTTCGTCGCTCAACGTACCCAGGAAAAGCTCATCGCCACGGAATCGGCGATCGACCTGGCCCTGATCGAAACCACACAACTGCTCGCCGACCTGCTGCAGGCCCGCGCGGATCTGGGCGCCCCGGTCGCCTTCGCCGATGACGTCCAGGTCAAGCTGACGGAAGCTGTCGCGGCCCTGAGCTCGGCCCGCACCCTGATGGGCCAGGCTCACTCGGGTCTGGAAGAAGCTGCCCTGCGCCTGGGCATTCGTCCCCGGATGGGCGGACCCTACCGCAAGAAGGACTTCCGCCTCTTCCTGGCCGGTGAAGAGCGCAACGTCGCCTGATTTCATCATCCGGCGTTAAGAGATTTGGGGCTCTTCTCTGACGGGAGGAGCCCCTTTCCATGTCCGCTCTGGAAGCCGTCCTGTTCGCCCTGTCCGTGGCGATTCCCCTCGTGGCGTTGGTTGCGGGCAAGACTCCGGAACGGATTGCCTCGCTGATCTTCGTCCTAGCGACGGGCGTCACAGCGCTCTCCGGTCATTTCTGGAAATACTGGGAGATTGGGAATCTCCTGCTGACAATCGATGGTCTTATGGCCCTGTCTTTTTTGGTACTCGCGGTTCG
>JBMOEP010000277.1:0-3204 GCA_049314675.1 Phenylobacterium sp. | reverse complement strand
GGAAAGCTGTGCGGGCCGCGACTCCCCGATCCCGGCCAGGCCCACCCGCGCCAGGGCCTCGGTCGCCCGGGCCTGCGCTTCGGGGCGCGGGGTCCCTGCAAGCTCAAGGGGCAAAGCCACGTTGGCGGCGGCGCTCATCCAGGGCGCCAGGGTCGGGGCCTGGAAGACCACAGAGGTCTCGCCGCGGCCCACAGCCCGATGGACCTGTCCTCGGGTGGCCGGTTCCAGGCCGGCGAGAAGCCGGAGCGCCGTGGACTTACCGCAGCCCGAGGGGCCGACAAGAGCGACGATCTCGCCCGCCTCAATGGTCAGGGACACGGGACCGAGGGCGCGGCCCCGACCCCGGTAGTCGACCTCGACGTCCTGAAGGGCGGCGGTGGGACTCACGACCTACTTTCCCGCTGGCCGCACGAAGTCGAGGGTGTAGGCCTTCGAATAGTCGAGATCCTTGGGATAGACTCCCTGGGCAATCGCCATCTCGGCGAAGGTCTTCCAGCGTCCGTCGGTCATGACGCCGATCCCACCGGTGGTGGCGTCTCCACCCTCGACCAGGTTGTACTGGCGCATCTTCTCCCGGGCCTGGTCGAGCAGGTCCTGGCTCATCTCCGGATTGTCCTTGAGGATCAGGGCGTCGCCAGGCTTTGGGTCGCCGGTCAGGTAGGACTTCCAGCCGGCGGCGCTCGCCTCGACGAAGGCGCGGACCCGGGCCGGGTCCTTGTCGATCAGCGACTGGGGAACGAAGATCATGGCCGCGTAGGACGGATATCCGTTGTCGGCCAGCAGGAAGACCCGGGGCTTCAGTCCGACGGTCTTTTCGATCGTGAAGGGCTCGCTGGTCAGGTACCCCTGCTGGGCCACCGACTTGTCGGCGAGGAAGGGGGCGGCATTGAAGGTGTACTTCCGGATCTGGGAGTCCTCGAACCCGTACTTCGACTTCAGCCAGACCCAGAAAGCGGTGACCGAGGCGTCGGAGAGCAGGATGGGATGGCCCTTGAGATCCTCGATCCGCTCGATCCCCTGGTCGGGGTGGGCGATCAGGACCTGGGGATCCTTCTGCATCATGGCTGCGACGGCGCGGACCGGCACGCCCTCACCGGCCAGGTTGAGGGCGATGAAGCTGTTGGAGCCCATCCCGGCCTCGACGGCGCCGGCGGCGAGCAGTTGCGGGACATTCACGCCGGGTCCGCCCTGGATGATCTGGACCTTGAGGCCCCGCTTCTCGTACTCGCCGGTCGCCAGCGCCTGGTAGAAGCCGCCCTGTTCAGCCTGGGCGCGCCAGTCGGTGGCGAACCGGATCACGCCGGCGTCCGCACCCGGCTTGCCTGCGTCCTGCCGGGGCGAGCAGGCCCAGGCGAGCGCGGCGATGGCGAGGATGGTGAATGTCCTGAACAGCTTCACGGCGCGGCCTCCGGGGGTCTGGGTCCTCCGGGGCAAACTAGGCGCCTTTCAGGGGAAGGCAACCGCGAACGCGACCCCTGGGTTACAGGCCCAAATAGCAAGAGGGCGACGCACCGGTCACCCGGTCCGCCGCCCACTTTCAGATCCGTTGGGAGACCTGAGTCCCGAGGCAGGTCGGCTGTAGTCCGACGGGTCGCCCCGTCCTTCCCGCCGCGCCCGGGACCGCGATCCTGAGCGGCTCCCGAGGTTGCCCCCGATCACCACTCCGATCCGGCCCTTCCGCCCGGCCCCATCCGGGTTACCCCTTCCGTCACCGCGCGTCGCCTTTCGACAAACCCACGCTCCCATCCGGCAGCCAGGGGAGCAAGACCACCAAGGCCCCGCACCGTGGGCGCTTCCGTGCAGGGCCGGTGGACAAGGTGTGGATCACCGGTGAAGTCTGCGAGATCCGTGAGGAAAATCAGGAACGAGGAGATATCCACGGCTCTGGCTCAGGACCCTGGATCGCCTCCAGCCAGACTGGCCTTGAGCTCTTCGATCTCCAGCCACTCGGTCTCTGCAGCGTCCAGGCGATCCCGGGCGCCGGCCAACTCTGCAGTGAGGCGGGTGAAGCTCCCGGGGTCACGGCCGTAGAGGCCGGAATCCGAGAGACGCAACTCCAGGGCCGCGATTTCCGCGGGCAGGCTGGCGACCAGCGCCTCGGCGGCCTCCAGCCGCCTCTGGTCCCGGAAGGAAAGCTTGGTCGGCCGCGTGGGAGCGGGCGCCGCAGGGCGCTCCGCCGCCCGGCGCGCCGACGCCGGTGCGCGCGCGGCCACAGGCACCAGGAAACCAGGATTCTGCGCCTCGAAATCCCGCCAGCCCCCCGGGGTCTCGACGATGTCGCCGCGCCCGTTCAGGGCGATGGTAGAGCTCGCCAGGCGGTCGATGAAGTCCCGGTCGTGGCTGACCAGCAGCAGGGTGCCCGCATAGTCTCCCAGGGCCTCCTCCAGAAGGTCCAGGGTGTCCATGTCCAGGTCATTGGTCGGCTCGTCCAGGACCAGCAGGTTGGTCGGCGCGGCCAGGACCCGGGCCAGCAGCAGTCGGTTACGCTCGCCCCCAGACAGGCTGCGTACCGGCTGGCGCATCTGGGCGTCCGTGAAGAGGAAGGACTTGGCATAGGCGGCCACGTGCCAGGGCTTGTCCCCCACGAGGATCTGGTCGCCACCCAGGGGTGCCAGGACCTCTCGCAAGGTCATCTCGGGCTTCAGGTCCGCTCGGGTCTGGTCGAGATAGCCGATCTCCAGCCCCGTCCCCAGCTTCACGCTCCCGGAGTCCGGCTCCAGTTGGCCGACCAGCATCCGTACCAGGGTGGTCTTCCCCGCCCCGTTTGGACCGACCACGGCGACCCGGTCGCCCTTCTGGATCCGGGTGGAGAAGTCGCGGATCACGGTCCGCCCGGCCCAGGCCTTGGAAATCTGGCGTACCTCGATCACCCGCTTGCCAGAGCCCTCCGAGGTGGCCGCCTCCAGGCCCATCGAACCCCGGGACTGGTGCAGGAGTTCGGCCCGCTCGGCCCGCAGGTCCAGCAGGGCCCGCCGGCGGCCCTCATTCCGGGCGCGCCGGGCGGTGACGCCCCGCTGCATCCAGTGTTCTTCTTGCTCAAGGCGCTTCTGCAGGCGTCGGGCGTCCTCTGCCTCGGTCGCCGCAATGCCCTCGGCCCAGGCCTCGAAGTGGGCGAAGCCCCGGTCCAGCTTGCGGACCCGGCGGCCCTCCAGCCAGAAGCACCGGTCGGAGACGCGCTCCAGGAAGGCCCGGTCGTGGCTGACC
>JBMOEP010000276.1:0-3210 GCA_049314675.1 Phenylobacterium sp. | reverse complement strand
TCTCCCGTTTCCGTGTCCGTGTCCGCCGTTGTGGCGGGCCTGACCACCCTCATGCGCTGGCGTGATCGGGCCGTAAGGCGTGGAGATCGAAGTCTCTCAAACGAAGGTGAAACAAGTCTTTCGGAACGGGGTGAATTAAGTGTGTTGTGGCCGGGTTCTATCTGTTCAGGGGGCTGACCGGCGGCTGGATCCGCCACTTTCCGCGACCTCGACATCACCGCGGTCGGTGAGCCAGACCTGGCCGTTCCGGACTTCCGCCTGGGTGGCGCTCACCAGCCCGCTGCGGTTGCCAACGAGGGCGAAGGGATTGGAGTCTGCGGTTTGCGCTGCGGCACCCCTCCAGGTGACGGACACCAGGACCCTGCTCTCCGTGCCGCCAAGGCGGGCCGAGGTCGAGGCCAGACGGCGCGGGGCCAGGACGAGGCGGGTTCCGAAGAGCGTGTGGGATGTGGCGCGCTGGCCGGACCCGATGGAGGTGTTGCGGTGAGCGGGGGTGACCCGCCGATCCTCTGCCCCTGTGGAGCCTGCCGTCTGCATGGCATTGCCGGCAAAGGGCGCAAAGGCTGCCGCCCGAGCGGGGGCTCCGGCCAGAAGCACGATGAAGGTCAGGAGCGCGAGAACCAGGCTCACACTCCGGTAGGTGGCGGCGGCCCGGGGGCTCGCCTTGGCACGGTAATTGCTGTGGTGTGACATGAACCCTGTCCCCTGTCTCTTGACGGGACAGATGTAACCCCGGCGCCCTTAATCGAGGGTTTGGAAACACGCTTAAACGGCGGTGAGGAAACAGGCTTAAGGAAGTCCTCCCGTATCCTCGGTTCCGCCCTACGGCTTTATCCGCAGGCAGACGAATGGTGCTTGCGCAGGGTCGCCAGGTTTTGCGCTGCGGTGCCAGTATCCGGGGCAACACGCCGGGTCCGGACGGGGTCATCCCGGGTCGGCCCATTCGCAGAAACCTGCGCAAGGGCCTGCCAGGGGGACTCCAGTAAGCCCGGCTGCCCTAGATCGCCGCGCCGACGAGCCGGCCAATGCCCGCGGTCAGAGCCATGGCCAGGGCACCCCAGAAGGTCACCCGCGCCGCAGCCTTGAGCGGAGGCGCGCCGCCGGCCTGGGCCCCTACCGCGCCGAGCACGGCGAGCCCGGCCAGGGATCCGGCCGAGACGATCACAGGCAAGGCCCCGAGAGGCGAGACCGCGGCGAGGAGGAGGGGCGCCGCCGCCCCTGCCGTAAAGGTGGCGGCCGAGGTCAGGGCGGCCTGCACCGGGCGGGCGGCGGTGATGTCGGAAATGCCGAGTTCGTCCCGGGCGTGAGCGCCCAGGGCGTCGTGGGCCATCAGCTGCTCGGCGGTCTTGCGGGCGGTCTGCGCATCGAGGCCCCGGCTGCGGTAGACGCCGGCGAGCTCCTCCAGTTCGGAATCCGGCTGGGTCGCCAGTTCCCCCGTCTCGCGCGCAAGGTCGGCGGCCTCGGTGTCGGACTGGGAGCTCACGGAGACATATTCCCCTGCCGCCATGGACATGGCACCGGCGACCAGCCCCGCCACCCCGGCGACGAGGACCTCGGGGCGTCCGGACGAGGCGGCCGCGACCCCGACGATCAGGCTGGCGGTGGAGACGATGCCGTCATTGGCCCCCAGGACGGCGGCCCTCAGCCAGCCCACCCGGGTGACCCTGTGGCGCTCTTCATGCAGCTTGAGTCGGGTCATGGGCGCCTCCGGTCCTTGGGGCGCAGGCTGAAGCCAAGCCGCCCCACGACGCAAGGGAAGCCTGCGGGTTACCGGGACGCTACGGAGGTCTCCTGGGGTTCTCCCGCCACGGCGGGCACCGCCAGGGACAGCATCGACAGCCCGAGTGCGACCAGGGCGCCGGCGACGGCATCCAGGAAGAGGCGCAGGGGTTCAGGCCGCCGTTGCACGGCCTCCGGGCGCAGGGGCTGGACCCGGGAAGCCGACGATCCGGTCATCCCTGTCGCAGCGGGGGAGGGGCCGGTCCACGCCCTTCGCGGAAGCCGGGACTCCAGCACGCCGCCTGGGCTGTGCAGGCGAACGCCCTCGCACCAGGCGGCCTCGCCGGTGAAGGCCAGGTTTCGCCAGGACAGCGCGCCTGCCGGATCGGCCCCGGGCCCACAGATCAGGTCGAAGTCCCAGAGCCCGTCCTCGGGTGCCGTCTCATGCCGGCGCGGAACCAGCCTGGCGTTTTCACAGGCCCCGGCAGGCCCGAAGCAGAGGGCGGTCAGGGTGAGCAGCCGCTCGCCGGTGGCGAAGGTGGCAATGCGAAGGGTCGCGGTCTCGATGGAGAGCTTGCGCATGATCAGGTTCCGGGGCCTTAAGCCAAAGCCCGCGTCGGATGGAGATGCCGCCAGCTGCGCCGCAGCACACGGGGTACCGGCCGCCCGGCCGGGATGATCATCGGCGGACGGTCGGGGTCGGGCCAGGGGGACCGGAGGGTCGTCGCCCGGCGGGGCTGGGTTGGCATCGGCCTTGCCGCCGGCGAGCTGGCGAGCTGGCGATCCAGAACTTCGTGCGGGGCCAGTCGGTGCTCCAGGACCAGGCCTTCCCCATGCAGGCGCACGCCCTGGCACCAGTCCGCCTCCCCCGTGAAGAAGATCTCGCGGCGCTCGTAGGCCGCCAGGCCCCGGACCTTCAGGTTGGTGACGAGGTCGAGGTTCCACATGCCGTCTGCCGGCGCAGAGATGTGCTGGCGCGGTCTCAGGCTGGAGACGGCGCAGAGGTCGGCCGGTCCCCAGCACACCGCCTTGACGATCACCGTCCGCTCACCCTTCGGAAAGATGGCGATCCTTGCCGTCAAAGATTCGATCCGGATCGTTGTCATGATCTGGCCCCCAGGCCGCTGGTGGCCGCCGGACTGGACCCGACGACATTTCACAGGGAGCCTTTTGCCGGGTGTCCGTCCGGCCACCGTGAGCGGGCGCGACCCGCCTGCGGGAAAATGGCGTGAAAAAAGAGCGATCCGGCGTCGGGACGAGGGGCTGAGCGGCCCATGACCCGGGTCATCTCCGCCCCCACGGCACTCGCGCGGAGCGGTGGATGTGGCGGTCATGCCAGACGTCCCGCGATGAGGCGCGAGGCGTCAGGGCGCGCGGGAAAAGCCGAAGGCGGCCTCCAGGGCGGCGAGGTCCTTAAGGTCCCGGTCCCGGGGCGGATAGCCCGTCTTCAGCCGCCAGAGGATGTCGGCGGGCAGGCAGTCCACGGCCTGT
>JBMOEP010000275.1:0-3226 GCA_049314675.1 Phenylobacterium sp. | reverse complement strand
CATGTCCTGGCCGTGACGCTTCACGAAGTCGGACTGGTTGGCGGTGAAGGGGGCGGGGATGGCGCCGATCGTCTTGCTTGCGAAGTCGATAGCCCGGAAGGGACCCCCGCCGGGCGACTGCACGAGTTGGTCGGGCCAGGCGTTAAGGGTCGAGCCGTTGGCGCTCTCGGACTCCCGGACCGCCAGGAAGGAGTCGACGATCGAGCATCCCCCGGTACCGCAAAGGACGATCAGGAAGCGGGGATCCGCGCCGCCGGGCGCGCGGGCGGCGCGGGCGAGGCCGGGCCCCGCCAGGCTGGCGGCGGCTCCGGCGAGAACGCCGCGACGGGAGGGGGTCAGGTTCATGGTGTCGCTTCCGGGTCAGTAGAAGGCCGCCTCGGCCGACGAGGCCAGGGCGTAGCAGGCGAGAAGGGTCTGTTCAGACTGCCCCCGGGCCGAGCGGCCGGTGCGGCCCTCAACGCCTTGGAGGAAGGCCGCCATCCGGTCGCGCTCGGCGACGGAGGCGTCGCGCCTCAGGATGCGGTCGTAGAGGCGATCGGTGAGGGCGTCGCGCCAGGCGCGGTCGGGGCGGCCCGACGCGGGCTTGAAGAGAAGCGCCTTGGCAGGGTCCGCCCTGTCCTTCGCTACGCGGTTGGCGCAGACCTGGAGGGCCACACGGTCAAAGGCAATCGGGCTGGCCAGGGTGGCCTGGTCGAGCGGCTGCATGACCCGGGCGTCGTAGGGGTCGACCCCGCCCAGGACGATGCGGAAGGCCGTGTTCGAGCAGTCATAGCGGGACAGCTCGCGGCAGATCTCGTCGCGGGGGATCTCGAAGGTCTCGGAAAGGTCGCGCAGATAGCGCTCCCCGTCCTTGAACTTGATCCGGGGGTCGGTCGAAGCTGGAGCGGCTTCCTGGGCGCTGACGGTCGCCGGGGCGACGGCTGCGGCGACCATCACGGCCAGGGTCAGGGCGGCGAAGAGGCCGGGCATGCGCATGTCAGGGCCTCCCGTAGGCTTCGGTCAGGACCAGGGCATGCAGCATGCGCTCGACCCGGTAGTCGAACTTGTCTGGGGCCTTGAGGCTCTTCCACATCAGGGCGAACTCGGTCTGGTCCGCCGGGCTGGGCTCTCGGCCGACCATCAACTTCCAGTAGTCCCAGGTCACCTTCTGGGCGAAGGCGTCGGAGTTCGCAGCCACCTGGCTCCACTCCAGGAGGTTCGCCACCTTCTGGCCGAAGATCTCCCCGGCCTCCGGGGCCTCGACCACCCGCGCCCCGTCGGTGCGGACGAAGTTCTTCAGGCGGTTGGGATTGTAGTTGTTGCGGATGATCCCGTCGTAGCGGGTGAAGGGATAGGTCAGGGGATCAAGGGTCGAGTGGCAGACCGCGCAGGCCGGGGCCGCAACGCCCTTGGCGTCATAGTCGATGGGCTCGGCTACGGCCGGGTGCAGGCCCTGCATCCGCGCCAGGTCAAGGCCCAGGTACTGCCGGTAAGCCACCGCCGCCGTCGTCCTCGGAATGGGCGTGAACATGGTGTTCACGGTGGAGAACCAGCGGGTGGTGATCATGCCCGCGCGCTTTTCCCGGGGCACGGTCTGGCCAGCCTGGCGCATACCCTTGAAGTCAGCCTCGGGAAACGCCGCAAAGGTCGGCGGGGCGTCGCTCACGCGCTTTACGAAGTCCTGGCTGGTCAGCAGGCCGCGGACGTCGCGGTCGCCGGTGTTCATCCAGGCGAACAGGTTGTAGTCCCACTCATAGTCGGCCAGGGGGATGGACCCCGCCCGGGGGCCGGCCTTGATGCTGTCCTGCGGATTGATCTTGGCGTTGGCGAGGTTCCAGAGGACGCCATTGACGCCCAGCCAGTAGGGCGAGCGCAGGCAGGTGTCGAGCTGGCCCGAAATGCCTTCGCGCCAGGACGATTCATTGGGCAGGCGTTGCCGGAAGGCGTCGGTCTCGACCCGCGTCGGAGAGCGGCCGCAGACGTCGAGCATGACCTTGCGCCAGGCGTGGACGGGATCGTACCCGCAGGTATTCCAGCGCCCGGCGGCGGCGCTGCGGGTCTGGCCCGGAGTGCAGCTCACGGCAGTCGGTCGGCTATCGCCGTTCTCGGGCGCCGACCCCTTCAGGATTTCGTCGAGGTTGGAGATCCCGTCGCCGTCGGCGTCCAGGGCCTCCACGGCCTTGAGGGCCGCCGGCAGGGCGGCGATGTAGTCGGCGTCCGACAGCGGGCGGGCGGCGCCGGGCGCGAGGCGCGCAGCCACCTGGGCACCGAACAGGTTCGGGGCCGGCGGGACGGTGTGGCAGGTCGTGCAGTTCACCACTGGCGAGGCGGCGCAGGCGTGAGCCGTCGGGTAGATCTTGCAGAATTCCATCGAGGCGGGCGGCTTGGCCACCGCTTCCCCCCCGGGGCTGGCAAGACCCGCTGCCAGGGCGGACAGCCCGACCGCAGTGATCACCGCTGCCCATGCCCTCAGGCCTGAAAACCGCCCCACGCGCCAAGACGTCATTCCTGGAATCTCCCCGAAGATTTCTAGCTTTTCCGTCGCATGTTGCGGGTCGCTGTCAAGTTAAGGGCGTGCAAGAAACCTCCTGACCGGCCCGGCCGCCTCGGCTAGGAATAGGAAAACCACGGGTGGAGGAGACTAAGGGCCATGCAGATCGATCTTTCCGGGCGCGTCGCCCTTGTCACCGGCGGAGGTCGGGGGATCGGCCGGGCCATCTCCCTCTTCCTGGCGCAGGCCGGGGCCGACATCGCCGTCAACTATCGCTCCGACGCCGACTCCGCCGAGGAGACCGCCGCCGAGATCCGCGCCCTGGGCCGCACCGCCCGCATCTACGCCGCCGCGGTGGAGGACTTCGACCAGGACGCCGCCATGGCCGAGGCCGTGGTCCGCGACTTCGGGGGCGTCGACATCCTCGTCAACAACGCCGGTATCGCCAGCCGTGGCCAGTCGGTGGCCGACACCGACCCCGCCGAGATGGAGCGGGTGGTCCGGGTCCATGCCTTCGGCCCGCACTACCTCTGCAAGCTCCTGATCCCGCAGATGCGCACCCGGGGCCGGGGCGACATCATCATGATCTCGTCCGTCGCCACGATGGGCATGTCGGCCCGCGGCGGGCCCTACAACATGGGCAAGGCGGCCATGGAGGCCTTGGCCCTGACTATCGCCAAGGAGGAGCGCGCCCATGGCATCCGTTGCAACATCGTCGCCCCGTCCCTGACCGTCACCGAGATGGGCAAGCGCCTG
>JBMOEP010000274.1:0-3232 GCA_049314675.1 Phenylobacterium sp. | reverse complement strand
CGAAGGCAAGATCAAGTAGGGCCTAGGCCTGGCTGGATTTCATGCGCCCGGCGAAAGCCGGGCGTTTTCGTTTCAGCCCAGCGCTTCAGGCGCGAGGCGTACGCACGACGACCTGGTTCCGGCCCGCCGCCTTGGCTTCGTATAGGGCCTCGTCGGCCCGGCGCAGAAGCGACTCCGGACGGTCCTCGGTCCCCTCGCTCGCCGAGACCCCGAGCGACACGGTCACCGGCATCTCGCGATCCCCAACGACGAAAGCCTCGCCGGCCATGGCGAGGCGGATCCGCTCGGCGATGCGGGCCGCATCGCTCAGGCGTGTGGCCGGCATGACCACTGCGAATTCCTCGCCACCATAGCGACACGGAAGGTCTACCGCACGAACGCTCGAGGCCAGGCGAACGGCAACCTCCCGAAGCACCTCGTCACCATGGGTGTGACCAAGGGTATCATTGACCCGCTTGAAGTGGTCGATGTCGAGCATGAGGACGGAGGTCGGGGGGCCACCGGCGGCGCTGCGCTCGAGAAGAGGGCCAAGCTGGCCCATCATGTAGCGGCGATTGTTGAGGCCGGTCAGCTGGTCGGTGATGGCCAGTTCCACGGACTGGGCGACGGTGTCCCGCAGATGATCCGCATAGCGCTTGCGCCGGATCAGGGTCCGGGCCCGGACGCGCAATTCCAGGGGATCGACGGGCAGGGAGATGAGATCGTTGACGCCGAGGTCCAGGGCCTTCAGTAGCCGCTGCCGATCCTCGAAGTCCGCGACGGCAAGGATAGGTACCTGCCGGGAGTGGGCTCCGGCGCGCAGGCCAGCGACCAGTCTCAGTCCGTCAAAAGTCCCGCTTGAGACATTGATCACGGCCAGATCAATCGGACCCCGGGCCGAGATGAGCGCCTGTTCCGGATCGGTCTCGACGACAGGCCTGTGTTCCGTAGCGAGGTCTTCTGCCAGGGCGGCGGCCGCCGCGGGATCGCCATCGGCGACCAGGACCCGCCCGCCGCCGGCGCCGAGCCGGTTGGCCGGCATGGGGGCCATGCCCATGCGACGGCCGGCATCCTCTCTCTCCTGGAGTTCGTCGACCATGACCTTCAGGCGAGTCAGGTTGCGCAGACGCGCAAACAGCATGACATCGTCGATGGGCTTGGACAGGAACTCGTCCGCACCGGCCTCCAGGCCCGCAATTCGGAGCTCCTGGCTGTCGTGGGCGGTAAGCAGGACGACCGGGATATGTCGAAGCTCGGTATCCGCCTTGAGCGCACGACAGACATCAAGCCCGTCCATGCCCGGCATAACAACGTCCAGCAGAATGATGTCGGGATGATTGGTTGCAGCGAGGGCCAGGGCCTCTGGACCATCGGCAGCCGTGGCGACCTGATAGTACTCAGACGACAGCTTAGCCTCTAGGACGCGCCGTCCGCCCTCGGAATCGTCAACCAGGAGGATCCGCGCCGTCATGGCCTAGTCCAGAAGCCTGCGAATTGTGTCCAGGAAGCCTGTAACCGAGATCGGCTTGGATATGTAGGCCTCGCAACCGCCCTGGCGAATCCGCTCTTCATCGCCTTTCATGGCGAATGCGGTGACGGCGACCACGGGAATACCCGCCAGATCCTCATCTTCCTTGAGCCACTTGGTGACTTCAAGCCCCGAGATCTCGGGAAGCTGGATATCCATAAGGATCAAGTCGGGACGATGCTCCCGGGCAATCGAAAGCGCCTCCAAACCCTCGCGGGTTTGAAGGGTCTCGTACCCCTGAGCATCAAGCAAATCATGAAAAAGCTTCATGTTCAGCTCGTTATCCTCGACGATGAGGACCTTCTTGGCCATCAATCCACCGATTTTCAACCCGGCCCCCGGAGGGCTCCGGAAGATCTTTGTGTGTCTTCCTTCTCACGCATATCCTTAAGCGCGCGTTAGCCGAGCATCAGTTCATGACCTTCACTTCGCCAGACCACCCGCCGCCCGAACTCTCCGCCCTTGGCCTGGCTGGAGACAGACCCCTCCTGATCGTCGACGTCGACGAAGTCCTGGGCCTCTTTATGGAGGGCTTCGCCCGTTACCTCGGCGGACAGGGCCTGGAGATGCGCTTCGATCGCTTCGCCCTGTTCCAGAACATCTATCGCCCGGGCGAAGACACGCACATCGACCTCGAAACTGGCCAGGGGCATTTTCAGGCCTTCTTCCGGGACGCCGTCGCTGACATGCCCGTCGCGGACGGCGGTCCAGAAGCCTTGGCCCGGCTCTCGCATCGGGCAGATATCGTGATCCTGACCAATGCCCCTGGCCAGGCCCTTGAGGGGCGCGCCCGCTGGCTGAAGCGTCACGGTATGGACTATCCCCTGCTGATCAACAGCGGCCTCAAGGGCCCAGTGGCGGCGGCCCTGGCGGCTCAGGCTGTCGGTCCGGCTGTCTTCATTGACGACATGATCCCCAACCTGGACTCCGTGGCCGAACACGCACCGGCAGTGGCCCGTTTCCAGACCGTCGCCGACCCCCGCCTGCGCGCCATGGCGCCGAGCCGGCCGGATCTCCATCCCCGGATTGATGGCTGGGACGGGCTGGAGGCCGCGATCACCGACGTCCTGGACGCCGCCGTCCGGTGATCGCCTTCGGAATTGACCTCGGCGGCACCAAGATCGAAGCGGCAGCCGTATACCCTGACGGGACCTTCGCAGCCCGGGTACGACGGCAAACGCCTGCGGACTACCCCTCGGCGCTCGAGGCCATCGCAGGCGTTCTGGAGGAAGCCGAGCAACAGGTAGGTGCCCGGGCAGGAAGGCTCGGGGTGGGTGGCCCGGGCTCCGTGAACCCGCACACCGGACGCCTGCGCAACGCCAACTCAACATGGCTGAACGGCCGCACCTTTCCCGAAGACCTCGCCCGCCACCTTGGACGCCCTGTCCGATACGCCAATGACGCCGACTGTCTTGCCGTCTCGGAAGCGCGGGACGGCGCGGCGGCCGGGCGGGATCCCGTCTTCGCGGTCATACTTGGAACCGGGGTCGGCGGCGGGCTCGTCATGGACGGCCGGCTGGTGTCCGGAGCCAACGGGATTGCGGGGGAGTGGGGGCATAGCCCCCTGCCCGCCCCGACTCCCGAGGAAACGCCCGGCCCCGATTGCTGGTGCGGCCGGCGGGGCTGCCTTGAGACCTGGCTCTCAGGCCCCGCCCTGGCCAGGCACGACGGACGCGGCCTGGCCGCCGAGGCGCCGTTCGACGCCATCCTGCTGTCGGGCTCGGT
>JBMOEP010000273.1:0-3241 GCA_049314675.1 Phenylobacterium sp. | reverse complement strand
CGGATCACCGGAGCAAGGCGATCAGGCCTGGTCACCTCAGCGACTGAAGATGGCAGTCAGCTCCAGGTGGGGAGACCAAAGAAACTGATCCACCGGCAGGATCCGCTCGATCCGGAAGCCGGCGTCGACCAACTGGCGGGCGTCTCGGACGAAGGTCGCCGGATTGCAGGATACGGCCGCTACTCGACCGACCCCCGACAGGGCGATCTCTGCCACCTGGGCGGCGGCTCCCGCCCGGGGCGGATCAAAGACCACGAAGTCGATGCGCCGAAGTTCGGTCGCCAGGACGGGGCGCCGGAAGAGGTCCCGGACCTCCGCCGTGATCCCGTGAAGCCCCGGGGCGGTGGCGATGGCGGCGGTCAGGGCCCCGATGGCGGGGGCCGAGGCGTCGGCGGCAAGCACGGGGGCGATCCCGGCCAAGGGAAAGGTGAAGGCGCCAGCGCCGCAGAACAGGTCGGCGATACGGCGGGCGCCGGCGGCCGCGGCCCCGACCTCGGCGACCAGGGCTGCCTCTGCCGCAGCCGACGCCTGGAGGAAGCCGCCCGAAGGGATCTCGACCCTCGCCCTGCCGAACTGCACCACGGGGCGGCGCTGGAGGAAGACGCTGTCCCCGGCCAGGGTCAATCGCGCGATCCCAAGCTCTGCGGCGATTTCCGCAGCGGCCATACGGGCATCAGCAGACAGGCCCCCGGAGCGGGCCTCGACGCCCGTGACGTCGATGTCGAGTCCGGTCCCGGTGCTGGTGACATGCAGGGTTGGCGCTGACTTCGGGTGCTCGAGGAAGAGTGCCGCCAGCCGTCGCAGCCCGGGGAGTGAGGCGGTGATGGCCGGATCCAGGACGATGCAGTCCGAGATCTCGACCAGGTTCCAGGACCTGCGGGCCTTGAAGCCCAGCCGCGCAATCCGTCGGTTGTCGCCGCGCCGGGCGTGCAGGGCCGTGCGGCGGCGCGTGGCTGGTGCCGTTCGCACCACCGGCAGGATCTCTGCCTCGAGACGCTCGAGCGCCAGGGTCGACCTCAGCCGCTCTACCTTCCAGGCCAGGGCGGCGGCATCGTCCCAGTGCTGCAGGGCGCAGCCCCCGCAGGTGCCAAAATACAGGCAGGGCGGCGGGCGGCGATCGGGACTGGGCGACTCGATGGCTTCCAGCACCGGCCCTTCGCGCCCGGCGCGCAGCCGTACGACCTCTCCCGGCAGGATGCCCGGGACGTGGAGCAGCCGCCCATCGGCCAAGTGGATGACGCCATCGCCTTCCCCGCCGACAGAGTCGACGGTCAGGGGCCCTTCAGGCGGCGGCGGCGCGGATGGCGGGGGTCTGTGGGGAGGCACGAAGACACCCTAGACTGTTTCGGTGTCCAGCGGGGAGGTCCTGAGCGCTGGCCTTGCAATCGCCGCCTTCTGACATAGGGTCTGCACCACCTCGAAGGGAGCCACGTCATGCGTCCGCTGATCACTGCAGTTGCCACCCTCGCCCTGCTCACCGCCGCTACGCCGTCAGCTGTCCGCGCCCAGGCCGCGCCCGTGCAGGACTTCGGCCGGGGGGATGTCTGCCAGCAGCAGAAGCAGGACGCCGGGACCAAGGGCACCCTGATCGGCAGCCTTGGCGGTGCCCTCCTTGGGCGGACCCTCGCGGGCAAGGGCAACAAGACCACCGGCACCCTGCTGGGCGCGGCCGTTGGAGCCGGGGTCGGCTACGGTGTCGGCCGGGGGTCCGTGACCTGCATCGACTACCCGCCCCAGGTCACCGAGACCGCCTACAGCCGCGATCACTGCCGCTGGGTCCAGCAGTCGCCGCAGGAGGGTCAGGTGCGACAGTTCGAGGTCTGCCAGAACTCCGACGGCGTCTGGCGGGCCAGCGGCAGGGAATAGTCAGGCCTTCCGGGCTGACACCAGGAATTCGACATTGCCGTCCGCCCCGGTCACCGGGCTGGGCGTCCGGCCCGTGACCCGCCAGCCAGAAGTCTCCAGGAAGTCGCAGGCGGCGTGAAGTGCGGACGCTCGGGCCGACGGGTCGCGGACGACCCCGCCCTTGCCGACCTTGTCGGGTCCCACCTCGAACTGCGGTTTGACAAGGGCGAAGAGCCAGGCGCCTGGTGCCGCCAGGGACAAGGCCGCCGGGAGCACCTTGGACAGGCTGATGAAGCTGGTGTCACAGACCACGACGTCGGGCGCCTCCGGGATCAGGCTGGCGTCAAGGCGACGGGCGTCCAGGCCTTCGAGGGAAACCACGCGGGGATCGGCTCGCAACCGGGGGTGAAGCTGGTCACGACCAACATCGACGGCATAGACCCGCCGGGCCCCGCGCCCGAGGCAGACCTCGGTGAAGCCCCCGGTCGAGGCGCCGACATCCAGGACGACCGCACCTTCGAGCGGGGCCCCGTCGAAGCCCGGCGCGGCCTTCAGCTTACCCGCCGCCCGGCTGACCTCCTCGAAGGCTGGACGGAAGGTGATGTCCGCATCCGGGTTGATGAGGTCCGAAGCCCGGGTCAGCACCCGCCCGTCCACCCTCACGCCGCCAGCCTCAATGGCCGCCCGGGCCCGGGCCCGGCTCTCCGCAAAGCCGCGCTTGGCGAGCACGGCGTCGGCGCGCCTGCGGGTCGGTTGAGAAGGAGCCTCTTTCGCCATGCCCGCAGTCTTGCCCGCCCGCCTCCGGGTGACAACCGCGACGGCAAGGGCGTCT
Source organism: Phenylobacterium sp. (assembly GCA_049314675.1). Lineage (GTDB taxonomy): Bacteria > Pseudomonadota > Alphaproteobacteria > Caulobacterales > Caulobacteraceae > Phenylobacterium. The sequence goes on along the minus strand of JBMOEP010000273.1, from coordinate 564 downwards.
GGACAAGGGCCCGATGCCGGCCTACTGACCAGCCCATGCGCGTCTCGGGTCTCCTTCAGGTACTCCGGCGGGCCGCCCCTGTCCTGGCGGTCCTGGCACTGACCCTGCGCGTTCTCGTCCCCACTGGCTTCATGGTCGCGACCGTACCGGATGGCGGCCTGCAGATGACCCTCTGCACCGGCATGGGCGCCATAACCACCGCACCGGACGAAGGAGGAAAGGCTCCGGATACCGGCAAGGGCGCTTCGGATTCTCCCTGCGCCTTTGCAGGCCTCACAGTCTTCGCTCCCGCCGAGTCCGTGCTGCTACCCGTTCCAGCGCCTTGGCCTATTCCGGCTGTGTCCGGGGAAGTCCGGACGGAGGATCTTCGACCCGGCCTCGGGCTCCCGGCACCCCCTCCGCCCAAGACCGGTCCCCCCAGCCTCGCCTGAATCCGTCGCCCGGCCGGACGCGTCCGGTCACCCCTGACATTCAGTCGAGAGACATTACATGCCCTCCCCATATCGCGCCGGCGCCCCGCGCCGCGCCCTCGCGGCGGCCCTGACGCTCGCCGCTGCGCCCCTG
>JBMOEP010000272.1:0-3247 GCA_049314675.1 Phenylobacterium sp. | reverse complement strand
AAGCTAGTCCTTCGGACCCATGTTGTAGGGCCCGCCCTTTTCCAGGGCGACGCGATAGGCCGGGCGGTCCTGGCAGCGGCGGACCCAGGCGGCGAGGTGCTCGTAGCCGGCCAGGCGGCCCAGCATGGCGCCGGCCTCGCCCACGAAGCTCATCTGGATGTCGGCCAGGCTGAACTCGCCCAGCAGGTAGTCGCGGCCCGCAAGCGCCCCGTCGACAAAGCCCAAATGGTTGGCGATCTCGCTCTCGATACGCGGCTGCAGGGGGGCGCCGGCCTCGCCCAGGCGGCGGACATACATGTCCAGCATCAGGGGCAGCATGGCCGAGCCCTCGGCATAGTGCATCCACTGCTGGTAAACGTCGTACGCCTGTGTGGTGGCCGGCGGGGCCAGGCGGCCGTCGGCGCAGCGGCGCGACAGATAGTCGAGGATGGCGCCCGATTCGAAGACCACCTGGCCCTCGTGCGCGATGACCGGCGACTTGCCCAGGGGGTGGATGGCCTTCAGCTCCGGCGGGGCCAAGCGGGTGGCGGCGTCCCGGGCGTGGTGGCGGATCTCGTAGGGCAGGCCCAGCTCCTCGAGGGCCCAGAGCACACGCTGGGAGCGGGAATCGTTCAGGTGATGGACGATGATCATGGTCGGAGGTCCCTGGCCGGCGAGGGCGGTTCAGCGGGGTGTGTCGCGGGCCGAAAGCTTGGCCTATAAGGCCGGTGATGAGCGAGGCCCTGATCCTACCCCGATTTGTCGCCCGCCTGCACCAGTCGGCGCAGGCGGCTGAGTCCGTTACCGCCCGGGTGCGCCAGGCGGTCGAGGCCCTGGTCGCCCCTGGCGGCCGCGTGGACCGCCACCGGCTCGATGCCGAGCAGCATGCCGCCCACGGCCTGGCCTGGTGCGCGGCCTATGCCGAGACCCTTCGCCAGGTCGCCCTTTGGGCCGAACGGCTGGAGGCCACCGGCGCCCTGACCGAGGCCGAGGCCCTGCCGGCCCAGCTTCTCGCCTTCGAGTACGTCTCCCAGTTGGCCGGCGGCCTGCCCATGAACCAGGGCGAGACCTTCCGTCCCGCCGACCTGGGCGTGGAGACCGGCGACCTTGCCCCCCTGCTGGCCGAACTTCGCCCCGGCGCCTCTCAGGCGGTGAAGACCCGGATCGTGGAGCTGCTGGCGGCAGCGCAGGGCCGTGCTGCCCTTGAGGCCTCGGGCCTGGACGAGACCCTGGAGGCCATCCGCGACCAGTTCACGGACTTCACCCGCACCCGGGTGGCGCCCTTCGCCCAGGGCTGGCACCTTCGCGATGAGCTGATCCCAACCTCCCTGTTGCAGGAACTGTCCGACCTTGGCGTCTTCGGCCTGACCCTGCCCGAGGCCTGGGGCGGGGCGGGCCTGGGCAAGACGGCCATGTGCGTGGTCTCCGAGGCCCTATCCCGGGGCTGGATCGCCGCCGGCTCCCTGGGGACCCGCTCGGAGATCGCCGCCGAGCTGATCCTGGCCCACGGGACGGAGGACCAGAAGGCCCGCCTCCTGCCCGGCATTGCCTCGGGCGCGATCATCCCCACCGCCGTCTTTACTGAGCCGGATACCGGATCGGACCTCGGCGCCCTGCGCACCCGGGCCGAGCGGTTCGGCGACGCCTGGCGCATCTTCGGCGCCAAGACCTGGATTACCCACGCCGCCCGGGCCGACCTCATGACCCTGCTGGTCCGTACCGAGCCGGGCACGAAGGACCACCGGGGCCTGTCCATGTTGATGGCGGAGAAGCCCCGGGGGACCGACGCCGAGCCCTTCCCCGCCCCCGGTATGAGTGGCGGCGAGATCGGCGTCATCGGCTACCGGGGCATGAAGGAATACGACATCGCCTTCGACGGCTTCGAGGTCCCGCAGGACGCCCTCCTCGGCGGCCAGACCGGCAGGGGATTTTCCCAGCTCATGGCCACTTTCGAGAGCGCCCGGATCCAGACCGCTGCCCGGGCCGTGGGCGTCGGCCAGGCCGCCCTGGACGAGGCCCTGGCCTATGCCCTTCAGCGCCGCCAGTTCGACCGGCCCATCGCCGAGTTCCCGCGGGTCGCCAACAAGCTGGCCATGATGGCCGCCGAGCTGCTGGGCGCCCGGCGCCTCACCTGGTTCGCCGCCGAGGCCAAGGACCAGGGCCGCCGCTGCGACCTTGAGGCCGGCATGGCCAAGCTGACCGCCGCGCGCATCGCCTGGGCCGCCGCCGATAACGCCGTCCAGGTGCATGGCGGGGCCGGCTTTGCCACCGAGCAGGTCGCCAGCCGCCTCCTGGCCGACGCCCGCATCCTCAACATCTTCGAGGGGGCCGGCGAGGTGCAGGCCCAGGTTATCGCCCGCCGCCTGCTCGAAGGCGCCAACTAGGACATCCCGAAAGGACGCCCATGGACGTCGTCTTCAAGTATCTGATCCCTACGGCCCTGCTGGCCGTGCTCGTGACCCTTGGGTTCGGCCTCTACGCCCTGTTTCGTGGTGGCGAGTTCGGTCGGTCCCATTCCAACCGGCTGATGCGCCTGCGGGTCCTGACCCAGGCTGTCGCTGTGGCCATTCTGGCCGCCGCCCTCTGGTGGCGGCAGCAGGCGGGCTGAACCATGGTCCTGATCAACCGAATCTACACCCGCACGGGCGACGGCGGGACCACCCGCCTGGCCTCGGGAGCGGAGGTCTCCAAGACGGACCTGCGCGTGGCCGCCTACGGTGACGTGGACGAGACCAACGCCTGCCTGGGCCTGGCGCGCCTGCACACTGCCGGGACGGACCTGGACCCCCTGCTGGCCCGCCTGCAGAACGAGCTCTTCGATCTTGGCGCCGACCTGGCAACCCCTCCGGGGCCGGCCGAGGAGAGGGCCCTGCGCATCCTCGATTCGCAGGTGGCACGCCTGGAGCAGGAGATCGACGCCCTCAACGCCGGGCTTGGCGAGCTGACCTCCTTCATTCTTCCGGGGGGGAGCCCGGCGGCCGCCTTCCTGCACCTGGCCCGCACGGTCTCCCGCCGGGCCGAGCGCAGCGCCGTGGCCCTCGCCGGAAGCGGCCAGCCGGTCAGCGGCCCCGCCCTGCGCTACCTCAACCGTCTGTCGGACCTGCTCTTCGTGGCCGCCCGGGTGGCCAACGACCAGGGCCGGGGCGATGTCCTGTGGCAGGCCGGGGCCACGCGGGACGCCTAGACGGAAGGGTCAGCTGAGAGGCGATTGACCCCCTCACCGGGCTTCGCCCGGAGCTCCCCCTTGGGGGAGCAATGGCTTCCGGGT
>JBMOEP010000271.1:0-3264 GCA_049314675.1 Phenylobacterium sp. | reverse complement strand
CTCGGCGGCCAGGCACTTCACAAACCAGTCGATCGCCGCCCTGGTGAGCAAGGGCCCATCCAGACGGCGACGGGACTCGGACTCCACCTCAGGGCAAATGTAGGGATAGAGCAGCATCTGGAAGACCAGGCGCCGCTTCGTGTCCGCCTTCAGGTCGATGGCGACGGAAGCGGCGAGATTGCCGCCCGCCGAGCATCCGCCCACACCGATCCGGGCGGGATCGAAGCCGATCGCTGCAGCATGGTCGAAGGCCCACCGGGTTGCAGCCAGGCAATCGTCATGGCTCGCGGGAAAGGGGTTCTCAGGCGTAAGGCGGTAGTCAATGGCCAGCACCCGGCAGCCAGAATAGGCGGCGAGGCGCCGGCAGTGGCCGTCATGGGACTCCAGGTTGCCGATGGCGAAGCCGCCGCCATGGAAATAGACAAGCCCGGGCGTAGTCGCCGCCGCGCCCACCGGGGTGTAGAGCCGGGCGCCAACGGGGCTGGCTCCGCCATCGACCTGGAGGTCGCGGATCTCCACGTCCTTCGGCGCCTGGGTATTCTGGCCGGTACGCTGCAGGGTGTAGCCGCCACGGACCAGTTCAGGCGGCAGGCTGTCGAGGGACGGCGCCACCTGGCCAGCGGCGGCGGCGGCCTCAGCGTCGAGCATGGCCTTGAAATGCGGATCCATTGGGCGGACTCCTGTTGGCGTCTGGCGGGTCAGCCGACCCGGCGCTCGTGGCCCTGCCAATAGGGCTCGCGAAGCTCCCGCCGCAGGACCTTTCCAGAAGGATTGCGCGGCAGGACGTCGATGAAATCGATGGTCTTGGGGGTCTTGTAGCCGGCAATCAGGGTCCGGCTATGGGCAATGATGCTCCCGGGGTCCGGGTCTGCACCCGGCCGAAGGACGACAATCGCCTTAACCGCCTCGCCCCAGCGGTCGTCCGGCACCCCGATCACGGCGGCGTCGGCGACGGAAGGGTGGGACATCAGGGCGTTTTCGACCTCGGCGGGATAGATGTTCTCGCCGCCAGAAACGATCATGTCCTTCACCCGGTCATGGATGAAGAGATAGCCATCGGCGTCGAAGAAGCCGGCGTCGCCCGACCGGAACCAGCCCTCGGCGTCGATGGACTGGGCAGTGGCGTCGGGACGGTTCCAGTAGCCCTTCATCACCCCTTCCGAGCGGATCTCGATCTCGCCGACCTCTCCGACCTCGGCGTTGCGCCCGTCGACCCGGATCCGGATCTCGTAGCCCGGCGACGGCACTCCGCAGGATCTGAGCTTGCCCAGCGCCGGATCGTGCGACTCCGGGGGCAGGTAGGCGCCGCCGCCAATGGTCTCGGTCAGGCCATAGAGTTGCATGAAGCGCGAGCCGAAGCGGGCCTGGGCCCGGGTGAGCACCTCCTCCGAAATCGGCGAGGCGCCGTAGTAGACATAGTCCAGGCGGGACAGGTCGGCCTGGGCCTGTTCGGGATGCTGGAGCACCATGTTGATGATGGCCGGGGCAAGGAAGGCGTGACGTACGCCGTGCTCGCCGAAGAAGCGTAGCATCAAGCCGATATCGACCTCGCGCATGATGATGCAACGCCCGCCCATCAGCAGACCGAGAATTCCAAGGTTGGCCCCCGCCACATGGAAGAGCGGCATGCAGACCAGGACCGCGTCCCCGGGTTCGATCAGGGCCCAGGCAGTGCTCGCGCTACGGAAACAGGCCGCATAGTTGGCCTCGGTCAGCTGCACGCCCTTGGGCAGGCCAGTCGTCCCGGAGGTATAGAGCTGGATGACGTCATCGTCCCCTTGGACCGGGCGTTGGGGGTCGTTGGCGGGATGGGCGCCGATCCAGTCCCGGAAGCCCGGCCAGCGCGCATGCCCCGGCTCGAACTGGATCCAGGTCTGCAGGTCGGCAAGATCTCCGGACAGGTCCTCGATCATGCCAGCATAGTCGGCCCCGACGACCGCGAGGCGACAACCGGCGTCCTGGAGGATGAAGGCGACCTCCGGAGGTGCCAGGCGCCAGTTGACCGGATTGAGGCAGGCCCCTGCCTTCAGGCAGCCGAACCAGAGGACGAAAAAGTCGGCATTGCCCCGGGCGAGGGTCCCGATCCTATCGCCCGGCTTCACGCCCGCCGCGATGAGTGCCCGGGCGCACTGCGAGGATAGGGCGTCGAGCTGAGCGTAGGTGATCTGCTCGTCCTGGAAGACCAGGGCGACAGCGTCCGGCCTGACACGGGCATGATGCCGGACAACATCTGCGGCGCATGTGAGTTCGGGAAGAACAATACTGTGCGCTTCAGGCATGGAGCTGCTTTCCGGCTTTAATCGTGGAAAGGACGACCGCCCCGGAGCCCAGCCCCGGGGCGGCGTCAGTCTTACTCGGCGGCCTGGGGCGCGTAGCCCAGGACGGCCTTGGTCTCGAGGAACTCGTGGAAGCCGTAGTCGCCCCACTCGCGCCCGTTGCCGCTCATCTTGTAGCCGCCGAAGGGGGCCATCATGTCGCCGCCGCCGCCGTTGATGGACACCTGGCCCGCCCACAGCTTGGAAGCGATCTTGCGGGCCTCGGGCAAAGCCTCGGGAAAGCCTGTTTACGTTTTGCCCTTTGTTAGTGTGAGCGACGGCTACCAAAGATCATTGGCACCGCCTCAGCCTAGGACGGGAATAGTCAGCACAACTCTATATGTAGGCTCCGGAGAGCCACATAAAAACCATCGCCAGCTTATTGGGGCTTGGTGCCTGCTGGCCCAGGAAGGTCTGTTCCCGGCCTTGTGGCTGACGCTGGATGACCATGCCAACGCCGACTTGTGCGCCTGGATAGCCAAAAAAAAGCAGGATTTCAGGTTAAATCTCCGAAATTTGGGGGGGCAATCTCATGAGCAGATCAATCAACTTTATACTCAGGTCCAAGCTCTGATCTTCCCATCGACCTTTGAATCGTTCGGGCTTCCACTGATAGAGGCCCGGCAAGCCGGTCTTGCCGTCCTAGCTTCTGAGCTGGATTTCGTAAGAGATGTGCTCGATCCCGAGCAGGTCTTTGATCCTCAGTCTCCCGTATCCATTGCCAGAGCTGTGAAACGATTTATTGGAGCAAGCGAAGGGGCCTTACCTCTGCTCAATGCCGCCGAATTTATGAAGAGCCTTTTGGAAAAGTGTGAATAGCGTGCGTATCCTGATTGTCAGCCAGTACTTCTGGCCCGAAGGCTTTCGCATCAATGAAGTTGTGCGTTCATTGGTAGAAAAAGGCGTTGAAGTCGATGTGCTCACGGGCAAACCCAATTACCCTGAAGGC
>JBMOEP010000270.1:0-3274 GCA_049314675.1 Phenylobacterium sp. | reverse complement strand
CCTGTACTACGCGGGCGTGCCCCTCGGCTCGGGGCTGGCCTACCTCGTGGCGGCCTCCCTGGGGCCGGTCATTGGCTGGCGTTACTGCTTCCTGCTGATCGGGGGCCTCGGCCTCATCCTGGCCCTGTGGCTGGCCACCTTCCGCGAGACCCGGCCGCCGTCGCCGAACGCCGGGGAGGGCCCTCTGAAGGCTGTGAAGGGGATGCTGGGCCTCTTGCCAGAACTGATGGCGGCGCTGAAGCGCTCACCGGCCCTGCTGCTGACCATCCTGGGCGGCATCGGCGTGCACCTGGCCGTAGGCGCGGCCCAGTTCGACACCATCTGGTGGAAAGAAGAGCTGAAGCTGGAGACCGGGCCGCTCTTCCTGAAGGTCGCCCTGATGTACGCCACCGTCGGCGTGGCCGGAAACATCATCGGCGGTGCCCTGGGCGACTGGTGGCTGAAGAAGACCGGCCAGGGCCGCTCCATGCTGATCGTTATCATCCTGATCGCCATGACCCCCCTGCAGTTCCTCTACCGGCTGACCGACCATGACGGACTGATCTTCTGGCTGGGCATCGGCTCGGGCATCTTCCAGCTGGCAGCCATGTACGGCGGCGCCTACTCCACCATCCAGGAACTGGCACCGGCCAAGGTGCGAGCCACGGCGGTGGCCCTGTTCATCATGGGGGTGAATGTCGTTGGCCTGGGGGTCTCGACCACCATCGGCGGCTTCATGATCGACGCCTTCGCCGCGGCGGGCCGCGACCGGCCGATCACCGACATGATGCTGGTCATGACCGCCGCCTCTCTGATCGCCGTTCCCGCCTTCTACGTGGCGGCGCGGCGGTTCTCCGGAGATCGCGATGCTCTGCGGCGGTATGAGCGGGGCGAGGGGGCCTGACCTTCCCCCTGGGGGCTGGACGCGACGCGCCTGAGGGGTCATTCAGACCCCATGAGCGGCGGTCTCTTCATCACCTTTGAAGGCGGCGAAGGCGTGGGCAAGTCCACCCAGGTCCGGCGCCTGGCCGCGCGCCTCGACGCCGCCGGCCGGGAGGTGGTGGTGACCCGGGAGCCTGGAGGCTCGCCGGGTGCAGAGGCCATCCGCAACCTGGTGCTCAATGGGTCCGCCGACCGCTGGAGCCCGGTCACCGAGACCCTTTTGATGTACGCCTCCCGCCGGGACCATATCGAGCGCACCCTGCAGCCCGCGCTGCAAAGGGGTGCCGTGGTGCTTTGCGACCGCTACGCCGACTCCACCCGGGCCTACCAGGGGGCGGCCGGGGGCGCAGATCCGGGCCTGATCGCGGCACTGGAGCACTTTATCCTCGAGGATGTCCGACCGGCCCTGACCCTGGTCTTCGACCTCGATCCCCAGCTGGGCCTCGCCCGCGCCCTGGGCCGCCCGGACGCCGAGGCGCGCTTTGAGTCCAAGGGCCTGGACTTCCACCGCCGCCTGCGCGCCGGGTTCCTGGCCATCGCCTCAGCCGAGCCGGACCGCTGCCGGATTGTCGACGCCAGCGGCGATCCCGACGCCGTCGAGGCCCGGGTCCTCGCGGCCGCCGGCCCGGTCCTGGGACTGGGCGTGGGCCTGGGAGACCGCCGGGCATGAGCGAGGTGCCGCCGCATCCTCGGGATGTCTTCGACCTCCTCGGGCAGGACGCCGCCGAGGCTGAGTTCGAGTCCGCCCAGGCCCGGGGCCGGCTGCATCACGCCTGGCTGATCTCGGGTCCGGAGGGCCTGGGCAAGGCGACCCTGGCCTTCCGTATCGCCCGGCACCTGCTGGGCGCCGCACCGGACCCGGGCCGGGGACGGCTGGGCGCAGCGCCACAGGACCCAGTCTCGCGGCTGGTGTCCCAAGGCGCCCATCCCGACTTCATGCTGGTGGACCGCACGGACTCCGACGGCAAGGTCCGCCGCGAGATCCTCGTTGAGGAGGTCCGCCGCCTGAACACCTTCTTCTCCATGTCGCCCGCCGCCTCGCCCTACCGGGTGGCGATTGTCGACGCTGCCGACGACCTGAACCGCAACGCCGCCAACGCCCTCCTGAAGACCCTGGAAGAGCCACCGGCGCGGGGTGTCCTGCTGCTGGTCTGCCATGCCCCGGGGCGCCTGCTGCGGACCATCCGCTCGCGCTGCCGGACCCTGAAGCTGGCCCCGGTGCCGGAGGCCGAGGTGGCAGCCTTCGTCACGGGACGGACGGGCGCGGACGCCGAGACAGCCCTGCGGCTGGCGCGGATGTCCGGCGGCGCGCCGGGCCGGGCCTGGAGCCTTTCCGCCGAAGGGGCGATCGAGATGGACGATGCGGCCCGGACCCTGATCCAGGGCCTGCCCGACCTCGACCGGACCCTCGCCCTGCATCTCAGCGACCAGTTCCGGGGCGGGGAGGGCGCCCGGCGCTTCGCCCTGCTCACCGAACGCCTGACGGCCCGGCTGCACGACCTGGTCACCCGCCGCGCCGCCGAAGGCATTGGCGGGCTCGACCCCCTGGCCGAGGCCTGGTCCGTCCTCGACCGCCTGCCCCGGGAGGTGGAGGCCCTGAACCTCGACCGCGGGGACGCCCTGTTCACGGCCCTGGCCGACCTGCGCGCCGCCGCCCGTACCTGACCTGACCCTGACCTGAGCGCCATGCTGATCGATAGCCACGTCAACCTGCACGCCCCCCAGTTCGATACCGACCGGCAGGAGGTGATCGACCGGGCCCGGGCCGCCGGCATCGCCCTGATGGTCAACATCTCGGACCGTCTCACGACCTTCCCGGCCAACCGGGCCATCGCCCAGGCGCCCGACATCTGGTGCACGGTGGGCGTCCACCCGCACGAGGCCAAGGACGTCCCGGACCTGTCGCCCCGCACCCTCACGGACCTGGCCGACGACCCCAAGGTGGTGGGCATCGGTGAGACCGGCCTCGACTTCCACTACGACCTGTCGCCCCGGGACATCCAGGCCCGGGTCTTCGCCGCCCACATTGCCGCGGCCCAGGAGAGCGGCCTGCCCCTGGTGGTCCACACCCGGGAGGCGGACGACCTGATGGGCGACATGCTGGAAGCGGCCTTCGCCCGCGCCCCCTTCCGCATGCTTCTGCACTGCTACACCTCCGGCGCGGAGCTGGCCCGCCGGGCCGCGGCGATGGGGGCCTGGTTCTCGGTCTCGGGAATTGCCACCTTCAAGGCCGCCGAGGACGTCCGGGCCGTCATCCGCGACATGCCCGCCGACCGCATCATCGTCGAGACCGACTGCCCCTACCTCGCCCCGATCCCGCACCGGGGACGCCGCAACGAGCCCGCCTTCCTGC
>JBMOEP010000269.1:0-3280 GCA_049314675.1 Phenylobacterium sp. | reverse complement strand
TTGGTGTCGGGATTCCGGGTCCAGAGGTTGTGCGCCTGCAGGAAGGCCCTTCCATAGGTGTCCCGAGCCTCGATCGGCACCGCCTTTTCGGCAAGGCGGCCGACAAGCGCCTCTATCGCCGGTCGGAATTCGGAGATTTCCTCGGCGCTGACCAGCCCCCTGACGACGGCGTGGCCATTGCGCTGGAAGCCCTCAATCGTATCCCGGTCGATCTCGACCAGCCTGTCGATTCCGCTTGGCGGTGGAAGTCCGGCATCGGGGGTCATGGGCACCTACTGCACGATCGGGATGGCGCCGGATACGGGCCGGGCCGAGGCTGCCACCTCCGGAAGGCGCATGGCCAGACTGCCTGTGGCACCCTGCATGCGTCCGACGGCGTCGGCGATGTCGAAGAATGTAGAGGCGTCGAACAGCCTAGGCCGGGCGTCCATGTGGAGCTTCTGGTCCATGGCCTCCAGCGTGTCCCGCCAGCCCTCACGGCCGTAGGACGGCCATTGGACGCCATCCTGCATGTAGGCGATGTCGATGAAGTAACGCTTGTGGCTGCCCCCACCGGGCTGGGCGCGCCGCGCGTGGACCAGGGCCGAATGCGCGAAGATCACAGTCCCTGGCGGGATGTCATTGATCACCACCGTGCCAGGGATTTCCTGTTCACCAAGGAAGGACAGGGCGTCGCGCCGCATGACGGCCCGGTGACTCTTGGGCAGGAGCAGGAGGTCGCCGACCGTGCCATTCAGGCCGTCGAGATAGTGCAGGACGTGGAGCTGCACATGCTTGCGGTTCGTCTGCGGCACCTGTTCGTAGTCATGGTGCCAGGCGATCCCCGCGAGGCCGGGGTCATGTCTCGCGGCATGGCAATGGTGGAAGGTGAAGGCGGCCCCGCCCATGATGTCGTCGGTGATCGCCAGGGTCTCCGGATCGACGACGAGGTCGCAAAGCCGGTCATAGCGATGGATATTGCGACCATCGAACCGGGGCTCGACCTCGACATAGCGATCGATCTCACGGGCGACGGCTTCGGATCTCTCCGGGCTCAACATGCCGGGACGGATCACATAGCCAAGCTTTCGGAACTGCTCTTTCTCGTCTTCGGATAAACCCATCGTTCTTCACTCGGCCAGCCTGTCCCGGAGGAACGAATCTAGAGTGGACTCCGGACAAGGTGTCAAACGGCATCTGGGCGCTCCCCAAGGTGAGGCGGGCGGTCTTCGTTCTTGGAGCGTCAGGCCGGGACCAGGTCGAAGGCCACCGTCATGCGGGTCTCGTCGGTCGTGAAGGGCGTGGTGCCGTGCCACATATAGCTTGGGAACAGCACCAGCCGGCCGGGCTCCGGGCGGACATGGTGTTCAGCGTCCAGGGGCGGTGAGGTCGGGATGGGAGGCCTGCCAAACCGGATCCACCCCTCCCGGGTCTCCCGGTCGACGGCCTGCTCCGGTGTCTCCACGTAGAAGGCCGAGGAAATCCAGCCCTGGGGGTGGAAGTGGTCGGTGTGGAATCCGCCTGGCTTGAGCCGGACAGACCAGGCGCCCTGGAACCTGTAGTCCCCCGTGACCCGCGCCCGGTGCGGGTCCTCTCCGGGGCCCAGGCCGGAGCTGTAGTTCCGGATGGGAGCGTCGAGGGCCTCGAAGAGGGCGGCGATCACCGGATCCTGCGACCCACTGAGGTTCTGGAGGGTCTGGAGGCCCCCGCGCACCGATTGGTTGATCGGCTGATGCTCGTAGACATGCAGGGCCTTGAGGGCCGAGGCGAGGTCCGCAAGGAAGGCCTTCAGGTCCGTCCATCCGGCGGGCGTCTCCAGGGTCTGGGCGCGGACGAGGCCCTCATAGTCATTCAGGACGGCCGAGAGCGGATCCCCGCAAGCCCGGGCGGCGGTGGCGGCCCAGCCCAGCAGGGACTGGTCGTGGGGTGACTTGGCGAGCCCTTCGCGGGCGGCGGCCAGCGCGGCCTCCGGTCGCCCTGCCGCCAGGTGCAGGATGGCGGACTGGTTCAGCACGGCGCGGCTCCGCGGGGATACCGCCCTGGCGGCGTCCAGCCGGGCCTGTGCCGTGGAGAGGTCGCCCGCCAGGATCGCCGCATGGGCTGCCGCCAGCTGCACATCGACGTCCCGGTCCAGGGCGTCCGCCGCCTGGACCAGCAGGGCGTCGGCCTCGCCGGTGTGTCCCGCCGCCTTCAGGATGTCGACCTTGGTCAGGAGACAGGCCCCCGGGTCGCCGCCGGCGTTGAAGCAGGTGTCCATGGCCGAGAGGCCGAGCCGGGCGTCCCCCCGCAGCATCCAGACATAGTTGGCGTATTCGGCGGTCAGGCGGGGGTCGGCCAGGGCGCGCCTGCGGGCCTCGACATAGGCGGCTTCCGCCCCGGCGTGATCACCGCAGGCCATCAGGACGCGGGCGCGGACCCCCCAGGACTCCGCCCCGTCCAGGCCGAGGGCCATGCCCCTGTCTATGGCGGTGCGCGCATCGTCATGGCGGCCGAGGTCGTCGAGGGCGGCGGCCAGATTGTGCCAGGATACGGGGCTGTCCGGATAGAGGTCGACCGCCCGGCGGCTCAGCTCCAGGGCCTCCAGGGGCCTGTGCAGCAGCTTCAGCGCCCGGGCCCGGGCGGCCAGGGCGAGGTGGTTCGGCCGGGCCTGACCCACCAGGATCTCGGTCAGGCGGAGGGCGCTGGCGGGGTCTCCGGACTCCAGAAGGGCGACCGCCTTCCTTAGGGTCGTGTCGGACATGGCAGGTGTCTCCGGGGGCGCGTCAGACAGAGAAGAAGGCGTTGCGGGCGTTCAGCAAGGCCGTGACGGCTTCGCGTTCGTCCTCGGTGAGTAGGGGATTCCAGATGTCGAGGATCATGATGACACGCAGGGCGTCAGCGTCGTTCCAGGCCTCGTGGTCGATAGTGTCGTCGAAGGCCCAGGCCTCGCCCATCCGCCAGTTCCGGGTCTCGTTACCCACCCGGAATCGGGCGGGCCCAGGCAGGATCAGGGGCAGGTGCACCAGGAGCCGGGTATTGGTCGAGCCGGTGTGCGGTGGGATCCGGGTGCGGGCCTCAAGGGCCGAGAAGATCACGGTCGGCGCAAAGCCCGGCTGGCGGGCCAGGGGCAGGGTGTCGAGCAGGGCCGCCGTCCCCGGGCACCGGCGGCAGGGCTCTTCCTGGCGCTCGCCGTCCTTCCACAGGAAGAGGGAGCTCCAGAGCCGTGACTGGTTCAGCTCCTCCCACTGGTTCACCGGCGCGCCGGGCGGCACGTTGATGTAGGGAGCGAAGTCGGCGTCCATGGTGGCCAACACCCCCTCAA
>JBMOEP010000268.1:0-3281 GCA_049314675.1 Phenylobacterium sp. | reverse complement strand
CTCTCGCCATTGGCGGCTGTGTGGGCGGTGCCCTCGGCGCCTTCGTCCTGACATCGATCGACGGGGCGATCCTCAAGCCCTGGATCACCGGCTACCTCGCCCTGATGGGTTGCGTGATCCTCTGGCGCGCCATCCGCAGTCCGGTGCTGCGACACTTCCCCGTGAAGTTCAGCGGCCCCCTCGGCTTCTTCGGTGGCCTGTTCGATGCCATCGGCGGTGGCGGCTGGGGCCCTACGGTCACCACCGCCATGGTCGGCGTCGGCGGCGATCCCCGCACCAGCATCGGCACCACCAACACGGCCGAGTTCCTCGTCACCTCGACCATCTCGGCGACCTTCCTTGCGACCCTCCTCACCGGACACTGGGCCGATGCAGGGGACCTGACCGGCCACGCCACGGCGGTGGCGGGCCTGGTCGCCGGAGGCCTGGTCTCGGCACCCCTGGCCGGCCTGATGGTGAAGTTGGCGCCCCAGCGGATCCTGACGGGCGCCGTCGGCGTGCTTGTCGCCAGCCTCGCCGCCTATCAGGCCGCCCGCCTCGCCGGCTGGGTCTAGAGGACCAGCTTGTCGAAGTCGCTGGCGTCGTGGCGCTCGAGCAGCTGGCTCTCGGGCTTGCCGAAGGGCCGGTTCACGGCCCGTCCGCGTTTGGCCGCCGGCCGGGCGGCGATGGTGTCGGCCCAGCGGTTGACGTGGACGTACTCGTGCACCTGCAGGAACTCGCCCCCACCGTACATCTCGCCCTTGGCCATGCCGCCGTACCAGGGCCAGATGGCCATGTCGGCGATGGTGAAGTCCGGCCCGGCGATGAACTCGCTCTCGGCTAGGCGGCGGTCCAGCACGTCCATCTGGCGCTTCACCTCCATGGCGAAGCGGTCGATGGCATATTCGATCTTCATCGGCGCATAGGCATAGAAGTGGCCAAAGCCACCGCCCAGGTAGGGGGCGCTACCCATCTGCCAGAACAGCCAGGACATGCATTCGGCCCGGGCACCCGGCTCGGTGGGCAGGAAGGCACCGAACTTTTCGGCAAGGTGCACCAGGATGGCACCCGACTCAAAGACCCGGATCGGCTTCGGGCCGCTGCGGTCCAGGAGGGCGGGGATCTTCGAGTTCGGGTTGATGTCGACGAAGCCGCTCGTGAACTGGTCGCCCTCGTTGATGCGGATCAGCCAGGCGTCGTACTCGGCCCCGGAATGGCCGAGGGCCAGCAACTCCTCCAGCATCACCGTCACCTTCACCCCGTTGGGCGTGCCCAGGGAGTAGAGCTGCATCGGGTGGCGACCTACCGGCAGGTCCTTCTCCTGGGTAGGCCCGGCGATGGGCCGGTTGATGTTGGCGAACCGGCCGCCGTTGTCGCGGTTCCAGGTCCAGATCTTCGGCGGGACGTATTCAGCGTCGGACATTGGTGGTCTCCCCTCTCGGGCGCAGCCGCCCACGCGGGCACCCCTCGGCAACAGAATAGCCGTCTGCCCAGGTTTCCCAACGGGATTTTGCGCATCGGGCCCGGGTACCTATCTCCTATTGTCCAGTCCCCGGAGGAAGCCCCATGTCCCAACCCGCCCGCCCAAGCCGCCGCGAGCTGATCGTTGCAGCGCCTCTTGCCGCCGCCGCCACGCCCGCCCTCGCGGCCGGGGTCCTGCCCGCCGGGGCGCTGAAGGGCCGTTCGGTCCTGATCACGGGCGCCAGCTCGGGCTTCGGGCGCCTCACCGCCTTGCACCTGGCCGGCCTTGGCGCCCACGTCATCGCCTCCATGCGAAACCTTCAGGGCGGCCGACGTCCCGAGGCCGTCTCCCTGAAGGCCGAGGCCGCCAGCCTTCCTGGCCGGCTGGACCTGGTCGAGATCGACGTCATCCGGCCCGACCAGGTCGCCTCCGGCGTCGCTGCCGCCGAGCGCCTGGTCGGCGGTGGCCTTGACGTCCTGGTCTCCAATGCCGGGATCGGCCTCTCCGGCCCCCTCGAACTGCACGACGAAGAAGCTCTGGAGGCGGAGTTCCAGACCAACCTGCTGGGCGGCCTGCGCATGGCCCGGGCTGTCCTGCCCGGCATGCGGGCGCGCCGCGCCGGCCTCATCCTCCCGATCTCCTCGCAGCTGGGCCGGATCGTCATGCCCAACATGGGCGGCTACTGCTCAGGCAAGTGGGGGCTGGAGGCCGCCTTCGAGGCCATGGCCTACGAGCTCGCCCCCCTTGGCGTCGACGTGACGATCGTCCAGCCCGGCGGCTATCCGACCCGGATCTGGGAGACGGGCACCAAGGCCGTCGAGGTCATGATCGCCCGCAATCCACCGGAACGGGTCCAGGCCTACGCCCAACACATCGCCATGACCCGGGCCTCCATGACCGCCCCACGCCGGTCGGACCCCATGGATGTAGCCCACGCCATCGCCGGCCTGATCGCCCTGCGGGCAGGGGACCGCCCCCTTCGCCAGCCGGTCCATCCGGACACCACCGTCACCACAGCGGTCAATCAGGCCCTCTCGGATGTCCAGGACAAGGTGCTCTCCCGGGGGCCCTACGCCGCCTGGCGCGCCGCGGTGAAGGGATAGTGTGCGGTTTCCGGTTGCCTCCTGCGGCGGCGGCGCCAAACTCGCCCGCCAAGAGAAAACCCCAAGTCCGGTCAGGAGTACGACCCCAATGACACCCGCCGACGACGCCACCCCCGTTCGCTCCCTCGACAAGGACGCCCTGAAGGCGAAGTACCGGGCCGAGCGTGACAAGCGCCTGCGCGCGGATGGCAACGACCAGTACGTCCGGGTCGCCGGGGTCTTCGCCGGATATCTCGACGATCCCTACACCCCCTTCCAGCCCCGCGAGCCCAAGACCGACCACGTGGAGTTCGCCTTCATTGGCGGCGGCTTTGCAGGCCTCGTCGCCGGTGCCCGCCTCGTCGAGGCCGGCATCACCGATGTGCGCATCATCGAGAAGGGCGGCGACTTCGGCGGCACCTGGTACTGGAACCGGTATCCTGGTGCCCAGTGCGACACAGCGTCGATGATCTACATGCCGCTCCTGGAGGAGACCGGCCACGTCCCGCGGGAGAAGTACGCCCACGCCCCAGAGATCCTCGAGCAGTGCCAGCGCATCGGCCGCAAGTACAACCTCTACGACAACGCCCTCTTCCACACCGAGGTGAAGGACCTGACCTGGGACGAGGAGAACGCCGTCTGGGTCATCACCACCAACCGCGACGACCGCTTCACCGCCCGATTCCTGGGCTCAGGCACCGGGCCCCTGCACGTCCCCAAGCTGCCGGGCATCCCGGGCATTGAGAACTTCAAGGGGC
>JBMOEP010000267.1:0-3282 GCA_049314675.1 Phenylobacterium sp. | reverse complement strand
GCCAGGAAGAGGCCCGCCGCGATCCGGCGGAGGAGGGTCAGGGACACCCGCTTCAGGATCTCGTGGCCCAGGAAGACGGCGGGGACGTTGGCCAGCATCATGCCCAGGGTTGTGCCCAGGGTGACCAGCAGGGCGGATTCGAACCGGGCGCCCAGGGCGACGGTGGCGAGCTGGGTCTTGTCGCCCATCTCGACGATGAAGAAGGCGACGGTGGTGGTCAGGAAGGCGCCCATCTTCGCGGGTGCCCTCAGGGACTCGTCCTCGTCCAGCTTGTCGGGGATGAGGGTCCAGCCGGCCATGGCGATGAAGGACGCGGCGATGGCGTAGCGGAAGAGGTCGCCCTGCAGGAAGACGGCCGCCTGGGCACCGACGAGGGCCGCCAGGAAGTGGTTGGCCAGTGTGGCGACGAGGATGCCCCCGATGATGGGGAAGGGCTGGACGAAGCGTGCGGCCAGGACGATGGCCAGGAGCTGGGTCTTGTCGCCAAACTCGGCGAGGGTGACGACGGCGGTCGAGGTGAGGAGCGATTCCAAGGGTCGGTTCCGGGTCGGGCGGCGCGAAATCCAATGGTCGCAACAACCCCCGCCCGACAGAACGGGGCTGTAGCGCCATCGGTCTCGCCCGAACCGCCGTCCCGGAAGGACGGTTCGTTCTCCCTGCGCCATGACCATGCCGGCCAAGTGTGTTGACGCAAGGGCCCGCCGGGGATGGCGGAGGGCTACTCCCCTTTGACAATCCCCGGGTACTCCCACCGCCAACTGGGGGCAAGGGCTGACGTCGCGTGACCTTGCGGCGGCGGCGATACTGGACAATGTGCTCTGCGCAAGCACACCGGCCCTGAGTGGCCAGACAGGGAGAGGCCCATGAAAGTTGCCGCCATCCGCGCCCCGGGCGGGCTGGACAAGCTGGTCATCGAGGAGAGGGCCCAGCCCGTCGCCGGTCCCGGCGAGCTCCTGGTCCGGGTCCGCGCCAGCTCGCTCAACTTCCATGACTTCGCGGTGGTGGCGGGCATGATCCCGTCTGCCGATGGCCGAATCCCCATGTCTGACGGCGCCGGCGAGGTGGTTGCCGTGGGTGAAGGGGTGACGGGCTACGCCCCGGGCGACCGGGTCCTGTCGACCTTTTTCCCCAACTGGCAGACCGGCGGTCCGGTCCTGGAGCGCCTGCTGGGCGTGCCCGGGGACCATGCCGACGGCTTTGCGGCGGAGTACGTCGCCATGCCGGTCCGGGCCTTCACGCGAACGCCGGCCGGTTGGTCCTTCGCCGAGGCGGCAACCCTGCCCTGCGCCGCCCTCACCGCCTGGCGGGCCCTGATGGTCGAGGCGCGGATCAAGCCCGGCGACGTGGTCCTGACCCAGGGTACGGGCGGGGTCTCCATCTTCGCCCTGCAGCTGGCCAAGGCGGCGGGCGCCACCGTCATCTCGACCTCGTCCTCGGACGAAAAGCTTGAGAAGTTGAAGGCCCTGGGGGCGGACCACCTGGTGAACTATCGCCAGACCCCGGAATGGGGCGCCGCTGCCGCCGCCCTGACCGGCGGACGGGGCGTCGATGTGGTGGTCGAGATCGGCGGGGCCGGCACCCTGGGCCAGTCCGTCACGGCCACCCGGATCGGCGGGCACATCTCGCTGATCGGCGTGCTCGCAGGCTTTGCCGGTGAGGTGCCCACGGCCCTGATCATGTCCAAGAACGTCGCCGTGAAGGGCGTCACCGTGGGCTCCCGCCAGGAGCAGGCGGAGATGATCCGGGCCCTGGAGGTCTCGACCATCCGTCCGGTGATCGATTCCACCTTCCCCCTGGACGGCATCGCCACAGCCTTCGCCCACCAGCTCTCTCAGAAGCACTTCGGCAAGATCTGTCTCGAGATCTGAGGCCGCTTCTGGTCGCCGTCTCGGCCGCTCCGATGGGCCTCAGGCCGCCGCGGTATGCGGCTCCGCCTTCAGGCCTGTCCGGATTGGGTCTCCTGGGCGCGCAGCCGCCAGCGATGGGAACCGGACCCAAACCGGGGCTCGAAGGGAGAGGCGAGGTCCGACGCCCCCATTTCGAAAGCCCTGACCATCCGGGTTTCGAGATCGCGGCTGGCGGGCAGGCCGGTGCGGCTGGCGATATAGGACAGGATGAGGGAGCGGTGGCATTCCCCGCCAGCCGCCCTCAGGCCTTCGCCAATCCAGTCGCGCAGGGTCTCGACCGGCGGCAGGTCCCTCAGGATTGCGTGTCCTTGATGCTGCCGGGTCCCCATCTTCGCCTCCGGAAAGAAAGTGTAAACCATCGCGAACCTCTGTGACAGAATCCCAGACGGAATCACGACACGCAGATGAAACCGGCCGTCTGACGCAGCCTCAGGGGTGCATCCCCCGCCACCCTGGGGCAGGGTGGCGCAAAGGCACGGATGCGGAGGCGCCCATGGGACGGTTCGAAGGCAAGGTGGCGGTCATCACGGGTGGGGCCTCGGGCATTGGCGCCGCCGCCGCCCGCCGGTTCCACGCCGAGGGCGCCTCGGTGCTCCTGGCCGACCTCAACGCCGAGGCCGGCGCGGCCCTGGCCGCCGAACTGGGCGATGGGCGCGCGCGATTCCGCCGGGTGGACGTGGCTGTCTGGCCCGAGGTCGACGCCCTGGTGGCCGACGCGGTCCAGGCCTTCGGCGGCCTCGACATCCTGTTCAACAACGCCGGTATCGGCAGCTTCTCCAACGTCGCGGACCTGGCCGTCGAGGACTGGCGCCGGGTGATCGACGTGGACCTGTCCTCGGTCTTCTACGGTTGCAAGGCGGCGATTCCCGCCCTGCGCGCCCGGGGCGGCGGTGCCATCATCAACACCGCCTCCATCTCTGGCCTTGCGGGAGACTTCGCCTTTGCCGCCTACAACGCCGCCAAGGCCGGGGTGATCAACCTGACCCGCTCGGTGGCCATCGACCCGCGCGGACGCATCGCGAACGGCGGAATCACTGCGACTGGATCCAGGCCGCCCGGAACGAGGCGCGCCGGTGTGTTTCAAACGGCCTGCCGGAAATCCCCGTTGCGCATGGCGTCGGCAATAGCCGTCGAAAGTTTTTCCAATTGCCGCGCCATTTCCCGCAATTGCGGAGACAAATCGAGCGCACCCTGAATGGCCAATCGAACGGCGCCGTCTTTGTCGCGTTCGAGCCAGCCTTTCGCGCACAGATCATTGACTTTGCGGCGCACGGTTTCACGCGGGATTCCGGTGAAGTCCGCTATGGATTGCACATTCGTCGGCGGCGCGATGTTCTCGAAAATGAACGATCCCAGATAAGACTCGTAGGATTGA
>JBMOEP010000266.1:0-3287 GCA_049314675.1 Phenylobacterium sp. | reverse complement strand
AACAGGTGTTTGCGGTTACTTTCTTGGATTTCGAGATATCGGAATCCTGCTCCTCACTTTTGATGGAGTAATGACCCTTTCATTTCTCGCACTTGCGGTTACTTACAACTATCTTTGGATCGCCCTCATGATGGGCGCAATGGCTGGATATTTTGCGATACACGCTTATTACCTAGCCATGAAATTGCCACTCGATGAGATGTTCGCGATTTCAAGCAACATCGCGACGAGCGTTGTCCTAATCAGTCTGGCGATCGGCGTCTGGGGCTCCCGGCGGCGCCCCGCGGAGCCCTGACGCCTGCGGGTACCCCCCGCCCACTTCCCCCTTGCCTTCGGGCGCAAAGCGGCGTTTTTGCGCGACGGGCCACGCCCCCCCAACGGGGTGCTGCTCATCTGTAAGGATGGGAGATATCGCAATGACCACAATCCCGCGGCCGGCCGTGCGCCCGGCCCGTCCCGAATTTTCCTCCGGCCCGTGCGCCAAGCGCCCCGGATGGACCCCCGAAGCCCTCAAGGACGCCGTCCTCGGCCGCTCGCACCGGTCGAAGCCGGGCAAGGCGCGCCTGCAGGCGGCCATCGACCTGACCCGGACGGTGCTTGAGGTTCCCGACAGCTACCTCATCGGCATTGTCCCCGGCTCGGACACCGGGGCGGTGGAGATGGCCCTCTGGTCCCTGCTGGGCCCGCGCAAGGTGCAGCTGCTGGCCTTCGAGAGCTTTGGCAAGGACTGGGTCACCGACGTGGTCAAGCAGCTGAAGCTGCCCGCCGAGGTCCTGGAGGCGCCCTACGGCGAACTGCCCGACCTGTCGCGGGTCGATCCCGCCGCCGACCTGGTCTTCACCTGGAACGGCACCACCTCGGGGGTGCGCGTGCCGGACGCGGGCTTCATCGCCGCGGACCGCGAGGGGCTGACGATCTGCGACGCCACCTCGGCGGCCTTCGCCCAGGACCTGGACTGGGCCAAGCTCGATGTGGTGACCTTCTCCTGGCAAAAGGCCCTGGGCGGCGAGGGCGCGCACGGCGTACTGGTCCTGTCCCCCCGGGCTGTCGCCCGGCTGGAGAGCCATACGCCGACCTGGCCCATGCCCAAGCTGTTCCGCATGACCAAGAACGGCAAGGTGACCCTGGACCTGTTCGAGGGCGCCACCATCAACACCCCCTCCATGCTGTGCGTCGAGGACGTCATCGACGCCCTGACCTGGGCCCAGGGGATTGGCGGCCTGTCGGGCATGCGGGCCCGGGCCGACGCCAACCTGGCGGTCCTGGCCGACTGGGTGGCGCGGACCCCCTGGGCGGACTTCCTGGCCGCCGACCCGGCCACCCGGTCCAACACCTCCGTCTGCCTGAAGGTGGTGGATGCGCGGGTGGCGGCCCTGTCTGTCGAGGCCCAGGCCGACTTCGCCAAGACCCTGGCCTCCCTGCTCGATAAGGAGGGCGCGGCCCTGGACGTCGCCGGCTACCGCGACGCCCCGCCCGGCCTGCGCATCTGGTGCGGTGCCACGGTGGAGACGGCCGACCTTGAGGCCCTGACCCCCTGGCTCGACTGGGCCTTCGAGACGGCCGCCGCCGGGCTCTGAGCCCACGCGCGCCGCCTCACCTCCGATCCCCCTTCCCTTCCCCGTGAAGAAAGACACCCCCATGCCCCGCGTCCTCATCGCTGACAAACTCTCCCCCGCCGCCGTCGACATCTTCCGCCAGAGGGGGGTCGAGGCCGACGTCAAGACTGGCCTGTCCAAGGACGAACTGCTGAAGATCATCGGCGACTACGACGGCCTGGCCGTCCGCTCGGCCACCAAGGCCGACAAGGACGTGATCGCCGCCGCCGGCCAGCTGAAGGTGATCGGCCGGGCCGGGATCGGGGTGGACAATGTCGACATCCCCGCCGCCACCTCCAAGGGCATCGTGGTGATGAACACCCCCTTCGGGAACTCCATCACCACCGCCGAGCACGCCATCGCCATGATGTTCGCCCTGGCCCGCCAGATCCCCGCCGCCGATGCCTCCACCCAGGCCGGCAAGTGGGAGAAGAACCGGTTCATGGGTGTCGAACTGTACGCCAAGACCCTGGGCTTGATCGGCGCGGGCAATATCGGCTCCATCGTCGCCGACCGGGCCAATGGCCTGAAGATGAAGGTGGTGGCCTACGACCCCTTCCTGTCCGCCGAGCGGGCCGTGGAGATCGGCGTGGAGAAGGTCGACCTGGACGACCTACTGGCCCGGGCCGACATCATCACCCTGCACACGCCCCTGACCGACAAGACCCGCAACATCCTGTCGGCCGAGAGCCTGGCCAAGGCGAAGAAGGGGGTGCTGATCGTCAACTGCGCCCGCGGCGGCCTGGTGGACGAGGCGGCCCTGCGCGCCCTCCTGGACTCCGGCCATGTGGGCGGGGCGGCCTTCGACGTCTTCGTCGAGGAGCCGGCGACGGCCAACATCCTGTTCGGCGCGCCCAACTTCATCGCCACGCCCCACCTGGGCGCCTCGACCCTGGAGGCGCAGGAGAACGTCGCCCTGCAGGTGGCCGAGCAGATGAGCGACTACCTCTTGACCGGGGCGGTGACCAACGCCCTGAACAGCCCCTCGGTGAGCGCCGAGGAGGCCCCCAAGCTGAAGCCCTTCGTCGCCCTGGCCGAGCGCCTGGGCGCCTTTGCCGGCCAGATGATCGACGTGGAAATCAAGGCGGTGGAGCTGGCCTACGAGGGCGAGGTGGCCCTGCTGAACACCCGGCCCCTGACCGCTGCGGCCCTGGCCGGGGTGATGCGGCCCGTGCTGGCCGAGATCAACATGGTCTCGGCCCCTGCCGCCGCCCGGGAGCGGGGGGTGACGGTGACCGAGTCCAAGCAGGACGACTCGCCGGTCTTCGAGAGCCTGGTGCGGATCACCGTGACCACGACCATGGGCAAGCGCTCCTTCGCCGGGACGGTGGTGGCCGGGACCCCGCGCATCGTCGAGGTCAAGGGCATGGAGCTGGACGCCCCCTTCAGTCCGACCATGCTGTACGTGAACAACCAGGACAAGCCAGGCTTCATCGGCGCGGTGGGTGCCCTGCTGTCCGAGGCGCAGGTGAACATCGCCACCTTCAACCTGGGCCGCGTGGCCGCCGGCGAGGACGCCATCTGCCTGATCGGCGTGGACCAGGAACCCGACGAGGGCCTGGTCGGCCGCATCTGCGCCCTGCCCCACGTCAAGGAAGCCCGCATCCTGCGGTTCTAGGCTCCGACTCCAGCTTCGCCGCCGTTGACCCCCTCACCCGGCTTCGCCGGGAGCTCCCCCTTGGGGGAGCAATT
>JBMOEP010000265.1:0-3287 GCA_049314675.1 Phenylobacterium sp. | reverse complement strand
ACCCTCCGCGGCAGCCTTCAACGGAGCCTGTCCGGGGACCTCATCGCCCATGTGGAGAGCCGGCTCGCCGCCGAGGGCGGGATCCGGATTGTGCGCGGCCAGGCGGCCCTGAGGGACCACGATCCCTTCGCCACCCTGTCGCCGGGCCAGCTGGTGCGCCTGGGGGAGATCGAGGCCGCCTTTCGGGAGGGCGGCATGACACCGCCGGACGCCGCCAGCGTCGTCGCCGAGGGGGAGTCCGCAGATCTCCTGGGCCTGCTGGCGGAGTCCGGGCGGTTGGTTTCCCTGCGCAACCACGCCCTGCGCCAGACCCTGGTCTTCCACATCGAGGCCCTGGACGCCGCCCTTGCGAACCTGGAGGCAGCCTTCCCGCCGCCGGCGGATTTCACCACCGGCGAGGCCCGGGCGGCGCTTTCTACCTCGCGCAAGTTCATCGTGCCGGCCCTCGAGTTCCTTGATTCCCGGGGTGACACGGTCCGCCGTGGGGACGCCCGCCAGGTCGTCACCCAAAGAAAGCGCTTCGGTACGCCGCCGATCCCGCACTAGTGTTGCGGGCGATGGAGGTGACTGGAGTCTGGTGGCTTCCCCGGTCTTCAAAACCGGTGACACGCCTCACCGGCGTGTGGTGGGTTCGATTCCCATCCACCTCCGCCAGCCCGGCCTGCGGGCTGGTGCCCCTGCGACCCTGAGGACGGATCCATGACTCACACCCCGCCCGCCTTTACCCTCCAGGACCTCAGCGGCGCATCGCGGAGCTTTCCCACGGGGCGGCCGAGCCTGATCTGCTTCGCCAAGGAGGATTGCGCCACCTGCAACCTCGTCGCGCCCCTTCTGGAGGCCTTCCACCGCACCTGGGGCGAACACGCCGACGTCTGGATGGTCGCCCAAGCCCGGGACGGGGCCGAGATCCTGCGCGATCGCCACGGCCTGACCCTGCCCATCCTGGACGACGGTGCCCTGCGGACCTCCCTGGCCTGGGACTTCGAGAGTGTTCCGGCGGTCTTCTGGACGGACGCGGGGGGGACGACGGCACCGGTCATGGAGGGCTTCGTCAAGGTCGAGTGGCAGGCCCTGTCCGCCCGCATTTCCGAAGCGCTCGGGACGCCGGCACCCCAGGTGGACTGGACCGGACTGCCGGACTGGCGGCCGGGCTGCGGCTCCAAGCACCTCGATCCCGACATCCACGACCGTCTGGTGGCCGAGGCCGAGGGCAGCCCGATCCGGGCCCGGCGCATCGAGATCGCCGCTTCCGACGACATCGACGAGTTCCTGTTCGACCAGGGTTTCAGCGACGGCCTGCCCCTGGTCCCGCCCACGCCCGAGCGGGTGATCCGCATGCTGGCGGGCACGACACGGGACCCGCAGGACATCGTCGCCATCGTGCCGCCCAACATGGCCCCGGCCACGGTGGAAAAGGTCGCCATCAACGCCGTGATGGCCGGCTGCCGGCCTGAGTACCTGCCCGTGGTGATCGCCGCCCTGGAGGCGGTCTGCACGGATGAATTCAACATGCACGGGGTCAACGCCACCACCATGGGTGCCTCGCCCGTCCTGGTGGTCAATGGCCCGATCCGTCACCGGATCGGCATGAATATGAAGCTGGCCGCCCTGGGCGCTGGCAACCGCGCCAATGCCACCATCGGCCGCGCGCTTCGCCTGGTCGTCCGCAACCTCGGCGGGGCCCGTCCCGGGGGCGTCGACCGCTCGACCCTCTCCAGTCCGATGAAGTTCACCATGTGCTTCGCCGAGTGGGAGGAGGGCTCGCCCTGGGATCCCCTGCACGTGGAGCGCGGCTTCCAGCGCGAGGACTCGGTGGTCACCGCCTTCGCCATGACCAGCGGCCCAGTGCAGATCGTCGACCAGGAGTCCCGCCGGCCCGACCAGATCGCCGGGACCCTTGGCCTGGGCCTGGAAGGCATGTTCCTGCCCAAGATCCACCGCATGCCCGTGGACGCCCTGCTGGTGGTCTGCCCCGAGCATATCAACACGCTGACCGTCGACGGGGCCTATCCCAAGGACCGGCTCCGCGCCCGCATCCAGGAGGTCACCTCGCGCCCCCTGAGGGAGATGGTGTCCAACGAGGTCTCCGGCGCCGGCATCCCTGTGGCCTCCGCCGCCAAGATGACGGCGGAGATGCTCGCGACTCCGGCACCGAAGTTTGCCGATGGCCGGTACATCCACATTGTGGTGGCGGGTTCAGAGGCCGGGAAGTTCTCGGCCGCCTTCCATGGCTGGGTCACGGGCGCCATGGGTTCAACGGTCGTTTCCAGGAAGATCGACTGCTGATAGCGTCACATTCGGAATTCGGAGGACATCGATGACCACTATCCTGGATCCGACAGACGAGCGCGTGCCCGTCGAGCGCCAGATCACCCCACGAACGGGAAGCATCCCGGGCGTGATCGGCCTTCTGGACATCAGTAAGCCCCGGGGCAATGTGCTCCTGGACGAGCTGGAGCGCCTGCTGGCCGCCCGCTTCCCGGACAATGAGATCCGGCGCTACGCCAAGCCGACCTTCACCAAGCCGTGTCCCACGGACCTTCGGCTGAAGATCAAGGCGGAATGCAGCGTCCTGGTGGAAGCCCTCGCCGATTGAGGATCGTGCACGACGTGCAGTCTGCACGACACTGTATGGTTCGAAATCCAGGGGCTTCCCGCCGTCTCCATCGCCTCCAGCGAATTCGCTGAGGCTGCCGAAGTCCAGCGCCGGGCGCTGGGCATGGAGGGCGCGCGCTACATTCTGGTCGATCACCCGATCCAGGACGCCACCGATGACGAGATGCGCACCAAGGCGCAGGCCGTTGTCGACCACGTCGTCGCGGCCCTGACCGTCTGACCGGGTGCCGCGATCCGTTCGCCGCCCTCCTGCAGGCCCCGAGTTTAGGTCTTGACGAGTCCGTCCTGGCCCGGCTCGATGCGATCTTCCCAGCCTGTGGCGCGGCTCCCGAGGCGTATGCATGGTGACCAATCGATACGGCTGGCCCTCAGGCGAGGTCGAGGTCACCGGGGGGCGGTTGGCCTATCACCGGACCGGCGGCGGGGGGCCGCCCATGGTCCTTTCGCATGGTCTGACCGACAACGGCCTTTGCTGGGCCCGCCTGGCCGAGGCCCTGTCCCCCGACTACGACCTCATCCTGCTGGACGCCCGGGGACATGGCGCAAGCTCGCGGCCTGGCGAGGCGGGAATCTCTCCGGACATGCCTGGCCGGGACATCGCCGAGGCCATCACGGCCCTTGGGCTGTCAGGGGTGATCGCCATGGGCCACTCCCTGGGCGCCCGGGCGACC
>JBMOEP010000264.1:0-3329 GCA_049314675.1 Phenylobacterium sp. | reverse complement strand
CGCCGCCTTCTGGACGGCGCTGGAAAGCCTCTTGAAGGACTTCCAGCCCCGCAATCGCGCCCTGCTGGAGCGCCGGGACGCCCTGCAGGCGCAGATCGACGCCTGGTGGAAGGACCGCCAGGGCCAGGCCTTTGATCTTGCCGCCCAGACTGAGTTCCTGACCCGGATCGGCTATCTCCTGCCCGAGCCCGCTCCCTTCACCCTCGGTACCGGGAACGTCGACCCCGAAATCGCCAGCATCGCCGGACCCCAGCTGGTGGTCCCGGTTTCGAACGGCCGTTACGCCCTGAACGCCGCCAACGCCCGATGGGGCAGCCTCTACGACGCTCTCTACGGCACCGACGCCCTGGAGCCGCCGACAGGAGGCAAGGGCTATGACCCGCTCCGCGGGGGCAAGGTGATCGCCTACGCCCGGGGCGTACTGGACCGCGTCGCGCCCCTGGCCGGGGCCTCCCACAGGGACGCCGCTGGCTATGCCATGGTGGGCGACGCCCTTTCCGTGACCCTGGCTTCCGGGACGCAGGCGGCCCTCGCCGATCCCTCCCAGCTGGCGGGCTGGCGCGGCGCACCCGAAGCGCCCTCTGCCGTTCTCCTGAAGCACAACGGCCTGCACCTGGAGATCCAGGTCGACCGGACCCACAATATCGGCAAGGACGATGCCGCCGGGGTAGCGGACGTCCTGATGGAGTCGGCCCTGACCGCCATCCAGGACTGCGAGGACTCGGTGGCCGCCGTGGACGCCGAGGACAAGACAGGCGTCTACCGCAACTGGCTGGGCCTGATGCGCGGCGACCTGACCGCCGCCTTCGAGAAGGGCGGCCGCACCGAGACCCGCCGGCTCGACGAGAACCGGCGCTATTCGGCGCCCGGCGGCGGCGAGGTGGTACTGCGCGGCCGCTCCCTGATGCTGGTGCGCAATGTCGGCCACCATATGCTGACGGACATGGTCACCCTGGACGGCGCCCCGGTCTACGAGTCCGCCGTCGACGCCCTGGTCACCGTGGCCGCCGCCCTCCACGACCTGGAGGGTGACCGCCTGAACAGCCCGGCTGGGTCGGTCTATGTCGTGAAGCCCAAGATGCACGGGCCGGATGAGGTCGCCCTCGCGGTGAGCCTGTTCGACCAGGTGGAGGACGCCCTCAGCCTACCCCGCAACACGGTGAAGATGGGCATCATGGACGAGGAGCGCAGGACCAGCGCCAACCTTGCCGCCTGTATCGCCGAAGCAAAGGACCGGATTGTCTTCATCAACACCGGTTTCCTCGACCGGACGGGGGACGAGATCCACACGGCCATGGAAGCCGGCCCCATGGTCCGCAAGGACGCCATGAAGGCCGAGGGCTGGCTGGCCGCCTACGAGAAGCGCAATGTCGAGATCGGCCTCGCCGCCGGCTTCCCTGGCCGGGCGCAGATCGGCAAGGGCATGTGGGCCGCCCCGGACATGATGAAGGACATGCTGGCCACCAAGGTCGGGCACCCGAAGGCCGGCGCCAACACCGCCTGGGTCCCCTCGCCTACCGCCGCCACCCTGCACGCCCTGCACTATCACGAGGTGGACGTGGCAGCCCTCCAGGCCAGCCTGGCCGGCGGCCCGCGCACGGGCCTCGACGCCCTCCTGACCCCGCCCCTGGCCCGCTCGAACTGGAGCCCGCAGGAGGTCCAGCAGGAGCTGGACAACAACGCCCAGGGTATTCTCGGCTATGTGGTCCGCTGGATCGACCAGGGGGTCGGCTGCTCAAAGGTGCCGGATATCCACGACGTGGGCCTGATGGAGGACCGCGCCACCCTGCGGATCTCCAGCCAGCACATCGCCAACTGGCTGCACCACGGGGTCTGCACCGAGGACCAGGTCCGCGAGACCTTCGCCCGGATGGCCGCAGTGGTGGACAGCCAGAACGCCAGCGACGCGGCCTATTCGCCGATGGGCGGCCATCCCGAGAGCCTGGCCTTCCAGGCGGCCCTGGAGCTGGTCTTCGAGGGCCGGGCCCAGCCCAACGGTTACACCGAGCACGTCCTGACCCGCCGCCGCCGTGAGCGGAAGGCCCAGCAGGCGGGCTAGCTCCCCGGGCGGGGGTCAGGCGAACTCGAGACCCTCGAACGCCCCGGACTTCCGCCAGCCGTCAATGTAGCGGAAGAAGGCGCTGGCCCCGTATGGGTAGCCGACATAGTACTTCGCCCCCGGCCCCATCGCCTGGCCCTCGTTGTTGTAGTAACCGGGGGTGCACTCTGACGAGCCCATCATGATCCGCCCCGGGCCGGTGAGCAGCAGGGCGACCCAGGCGTCCTGGGCCTCCTGGCTCACCTCGACCCGCACCTTGCCCAGCCGCTTCGCCTCGGCCACCACCGTGGCGATGGTGCGCCCGGAGTCGGTCAGGTTGTGGGGCACGTTGGAGATCAGGTTGGCGCCCTGCGTCGGCTGGACGAAGAAGGCGTTGGGGAAGCCCCGGACGTGCAGGCCATGCAGGGAGCGCATGCCATCGGCCCAGGCCTCGGAGAGCTTCAGCCCGTCCACGCCCGTCAGGTCGAAACCGGTACGCCGGGTGTAGTCAGTGCCCACCTCGAAACCCGAAGCATAGATGATGCAGTCGACGGGGTACTCGACCCCCGCCACGACCACGCCGGTCTCGGTGATGCGCTCCACCCCCTTGCCGTCGGTATCGATCAAGCGGGTGGAGGGTTCATTGAAGGCCTGCAGGTAGGTGTCATGGAAGCACGGCCGCTTGCAGAGCTGGTTGTACCAGGCCTTGAGGTCCTGGGCGGCCTGGCTGTCGGAGACGATGGAGTCCACCCGGGCGCGGATCTCCTCCATCTTTTCGAAGTCGGAGTCCTCGAAGGCGGCAAGCATGGCCTGGGGGCTCATCTGCTCGGGCGGGATGGTCTTCATCTTCTCGCGGATGCGCCGGGACAGGTCTGTCCAGCCGTCCTTGACCAGGTCCTCTTCCGCACCGCCGCCGGCCTGGTTGTCGGTGAAGTTCTCCAGCCAGCGCTGCTGCCAGCCGGGGGTGGCGATGGAGGCGAACCACTCCGGATCAATGGGGGCGTTGGCCCGGACGTCCACCGAGGAAGGGGTGCGCTGGAAGACCAGGAGTTCCTTGCAGGCCCGGGCCAGGTGCGGAACGCACTGCACCGCCGTGGCACCCGTGCCGATGATGGCCACCCGCTTGTTTCCCATCTTCGAGAGGGGCGCGCCGAGGGGATCGCCGCCGGTATACTCATAGTCCCAGCGGCTGGTGTGGAAGGTGTGGCCCTTGAAGCTCTCAATGCCCGGGATGCCCGGCAGCTTGGGCACGTGCAGGGGCCCGGTGCCTGAGCCCAGGAATCGGGCGGTG
>JBMOEP010000263.1:0-3335 GCA_049314675.1 Phenylobacterium sp. | reverse complement strand
TTGAGGGCAGGATTTCTTCGTTCAGAAAAGTCTGCCCACTTCAGATGCCGAGACCTGCGGACAGGCGACTTAACTGTCCGGGATACCGGCGGCGAGTGAGAGGGCCCTTCGGTCTGGTCACCCGCCTTGGCTATGTGGCGGTTGCTCCCCTCACGGGACTCGCGTCCCAGGCCCTAGCCCCGACATCCGGAGCCGAGTCCGCGCCCGCCTGACAGCGCCGCCACCCACCTTCGACCGGGGCGCCTGAGGTCGGATTTGGTCTCACCCCCCCGCTGGCCGAAGGCCCAGGGCGTCGATCTCGGCCATTTCCGCTCCAGAGTAAGGCCCGTCGGCCTCCGCCTGGAGGCACAGGGACAGCTCTGACCGGTTCTTGACCCCCAGCACCACCAGGTCGAAGTCGGGCAGGGAGAGGGCGTAACGGTGCGTCGCATAGGCCGGGTCCACCCCCCAGCGGGCGCAAAGGGCCCGGAAGGGGGCAGCCCGCTCATAGTCGCGCCGGTCGGGGTTGTTGGGCGACAACTCACGGTCAACCTCCGCCGTCAGGGCGCCGGCCTGGGCGGCCCGGATGCCCATGACGCCCAGGCCCGCCGCCTTGGCCGCCCGGGCGATCTCGCGCGGGCGGGCGGGCTCGGCATAGCGTTTCAGGGCGCCGGGGCTGTCCATCAGGTTGGCGATCACCTGCACGACCGAGGGGCGGACGGGATGGTCGAGGGCGTCCAGCACCGCGTCCGGTACGCCGATCCCGGTGACCCCCCACTGCCCGATCTTGCCCTTGGCCTTCAGCGCCTCCATGGCGGGAACGACCTCCTCGACGTAGATCGACAGGGCGGTCGAGAACTGGGCCTTGGCGCTCTCGCCAAAGGCGTAGGCGTACCCGTCCCGATGCAGATTGGAATGCAGGAAGAAAAGGTCGATGCGGCCAAGGCGCATGGCGGCAAGGCTGGCGTCCACCGAGGCCTCCAGGGCCGCCGCCGCCGTGCCAGGTGCCGGTGATCCGAGTTGGTGCTTGGTCGTGAACCTCACCCCCGGCGGGGGGCGACCTTCGAAGGCCGCGCCGATGAACTTCTCGGCATTGTTGTACATGGGCGCGCAGTCGATGAGGGTGATCCCGGCGTCGACGGCGGCGTGAAGGGTGGCGAGGGCCTCCTCGCGCGGGGTCTCCCCCCAGATCTGGCCGATCCCGCCGCCCAGGCTCAGGCGGCTGACGTCCCCCAGTCCACCCAGCTTCGTCGTCCGCATGTCACGCCCTCCCACCTAGATCCTGCAACAGGGTTCCCGGATTTCGGGCTCGGAGGCAATGCGCAAAGGCGAGCTTGGCCTTCGACGAGGGGTGGGGAGGCCGCGCAAGGCCCCTGCGCCGGCACCCTCCCTGAGGCGAAACGCGTGCAGGGTGGAGGCGATCTGGCGTCAGACCGCCTCCACCGCCACCTGCCCCTAGCGGCCGGAGCGTAGCTCGCCGGCCACGGGGCAGTTCTTCTGGATGGCTGCCTGTTCCAGGGCGTCGTACTCGCCCTTCAGGCGCGATAGCTCTTCCTTCCGGTCATTGCCGGTGGCCAGGAAGAAGAGGGCGGGCCAGAACACCACCAGCCCCACGCCCATGGCGATGGCGTCGTTGGTGGACTGCTGCTTCTGGGCACCGGCCACCTCGCGCACCTTGCCGGAGACCCGCCCCAGCTCGGCGCGGATCTGGTCGCAGTCATAGTTCGAGTACTGGATCGGCGAGACGTAGGACGCCGAGATCTTGTCTGGCGATGAGGCGCAGGCGGACAGCAGCGACGCACAAGCGACGGCGGTGATTATCTTCTTCATGGGAACCCTCCCGACGCCTCCCTGGCGCCCTGGGAAACAGGTTATCGCCCTCAAGCGGCGGATCTGGTCGTGTGACTCCCGGGCGGGTTCAGGCCGCGTAGGGTTTCAATCGGAGAGCGGCCGGCGGGCGGGCTCGGTTCCGCAGCTGGCGCGGCTCATACGGGTCCGCCCCTGCGGGCGCCCCCACTGGGGGATTTTTGTATCAAGCGGGGCAGCAGGGCAGTGAGCCGACCTCAACTACAAGGCCGCTGTGATCACTTAACTTCAAGCCGGCGGGCGTTCGGCCTTCCCAAGCACATACCACCTTTGTCGAGACGTCTGCAGGCGCAAGGACGTGGTCTATAGCCGGATGCTGAAGGGCACCCGTGGGCACCCGTTCGAAGCGAGTCGCACATTGTAAGCTCGCCACCTCCATCGCCTCCTGCAAGAGAGATCGGCCGTGTGCTGTGCCGTAATATTGTGGACCGCCAAGGCTGAGGTTGAGGTCGCCTGCGATGCAAAGCGAGGCATTCGGCGACCCCCTCTGAAGCTGCCGCCACTCTCGTCCCAACGCGGGGATAACGCGATATTGCTCCTGCCACGGGCGCGGGCGCGGATCGAGCGGTGGCTCGCCTACGTCTGCGTGCCAAGGGACCACAACTCCGAACACCAGGAGGTCTCGACCGTTCGCATCGATCATCGCGGCAACGCATCGGTTCGGATCAGCGACCTGGACTTGAGACTTGAGGGGTAACCTGGTCCAGATCGTCACCCACCGCCCACCTTCAGCTGCAAATGGTCGCGGTGCGGAGTGGATAGGCGTGTATCCATCAGGCGCAAGTCGATCGTTGGTCTCCGTGAGAACCCAAACGTCCGCGTCGGCCTCGCGGAGAATGCGCAGGCGCTCTGGATCGTGCTTGCGGGCTCGCGCGTGATCTAGATTCCAAGTGCCAATTCGCACAGGCGCGCCCCTTCTTTCCGAGTCACCTTCAACTCATACACATGGCAAGGCTCGGAGACCTTCAACGCCCGAGCTGCTCTGCCAGTCTAGCGCAGCTAGGCGCGGCCGGTGTGCGATCGACCGACCCGATCAGTGGAAGTTGCGACTCTTCAGCCTGATCTTGGGGGCGTCGCGGGAATCGGGCGCCGGCGGGCCGCGGTGAAATTCGTCACCCCGGCCATGGGGAAGAGGAAAGGGGGCCTCTCGCCCGCCGACGCTGGCGAGTTCGGCTGAAAGGTCGATGAGGTTGTAGGCGACCACGTGGACGACGTTGCCTTCGCGCTGGATCAGGTTATCGCCCTCAAGCGGCGGATCTGGTCGTGTGACACCTGGGGCGTTCAGGCAGCGAACCGGGCGACCTCCTCGGCCATCATGTCCCGGAGGCTCTCCGGGCCCTCGATCCGGATCTCGCCCCGCCAGGTGAAGAGATGCCAGCACAACTCCAGCAGGCCTCCCGTCTGCATCCTCAGGCGAAGGGCGCCGTCGGCCAGCTTCTCGAAGCTCTGGGTGGGGTGGAACCGGTGCTGGAGCGCCGCCTGAGCGGCCT
>JBMOEP010000262.1:0-3337 GCA_049314675.1 Phenylobacterium sp. | reverse complement strand
CTCTCTCGACTTCGACAATCCCCGGGGCCTCGCCCTTTTCCACGCCTGGGCCGAACGGGCCATGACCCTCTTCGAGGACGTGGACGGGGCCGCCGTCATCCCCTGAAGCCGAGGACGTCCTGCATGTCGTAGGCGCCGGCTTGCCGGGAGACGACCCAGCGGGCGGCGGCGAGGGCGCCCCGGGCGAAGAGACCCCGGTCCCGGGCCGAATGGCTGAGGGTCAGGATCTCGTCCTCCCCCGCGAAGATGACCGAATGCTCGCCGATCACGCCGCCGCCGCGGACGACGGCGAACCCCAGCGCGCCCTCCGGACGGACGCCGCTGATCCCGTCCCTGGCCCGCACAGAGACCGCCTCGAGGTCCACGCCCCGGCCCCGGGCCGCCGCCTCGCCGAGCATCAGGGCCGTCCCCGAGGGCGCGTCGATCTTCCGGCGGTGATGCGCCTCCAGGATCTCGATGTCGAAGTCGCCGGGGGACAGGGAGGCCGCCGCGCGCTCCACCAGGCCCATGAGCATGTTGACCCCGAGGGAGAAGTTCCCGGCCCGGACGATCGGCACCCGGAGGGCCGCCTCGGCCAGGGCGTCGACCTCGCCCGCAGAGAAGCCCGTGGAGCCGATGACCAGGGCCGGGCCGCCCCGGGCCGCAGCCTCTCCCGCCAGGGCCACGGAGGCGGTGGGGGTGGAA
Organism: Phenylobacterium sp.; assembly: GCA_049314675.1. Classification (GTDB taxonomy): domain Bacteria; phylum Pseudomonadota; class Alphaproteobacteria; order Caulobacterales; family Caulobacteraceae; genus Phenylobacterium. The sequence continues at coordinate 2,653 of JBMOEP010000262.1, read as the reverse complement.
AAGTCCACCACGACGTCGGCAGCCTGCAGGACTGAGGCCCAGTCGGCCAGGCGGGGGTCCACGGCGTCGGGCCGGTCGAAGCGGCCGGCGAGGACGAGATCGGGCGCCGCCTCGACAGCCTCGGCGACGGCGAGGCCCATGCGGCCCAGGGCGCCGGCGACGGCGATGCGGATGGGCGAGGTCACGGACGGGGTCACAGGTGGGCCTCCGGGCCGCTGACGGGGACCCCTTGTCCCGCGACGGGGTCCTGCGGGTCAATGCCCTGTGGTCCCTGCGAGGTTGTCCCGTGGGCAGGCCCCCTGTAGGTTGCCCGCCGTTCGGGGCCTGTCCGGCCCCTACTCCAAGGAAACGCGGCCCCGATGAGCGACGCCAGGAAGCGCACCTTCACCGACGAGGAAGCCCTGAGCTTCCATCAATTCCCCACGCCCGGGAAGCTGGCCATCACGCCGACCAAGCCCATGGCCACCCAGAGGGACCTCAGCCTGGCCTATTCGCCCGGGGTTGCGGTACCGGTTCTGCGCATCGCAGAGGACCCGGAGACAGCCTACGACTACACCTCCAAGGGCAACCTGGTAGCGGTGATCTCCAACGGCACTGCAATCCTGGGGCTGGGCAACCTGGGCGCCCTGGCCTCCAAGCCGGTGATGGAGGGCAAGAGCGCCCTCTTCAAGGTGTTCGCGGACGTCGACTCCATCGACATCGAGGTGTCGGCTACGGACCCGGACGAGGTCATCACCGTCATCAAGAACATCGGCGTGACCTTCGGGGGTATCAACCTCGAGGACATCAAGAGTCCCGAATGCTTCCGGATCGAGACCGAGCTGCAGGAGCTGCTCGATATCCCGGTCTTCCACGACGACCAGCATGGTACGGCGATCATATCGTCCGCAGGACTGATCAATGCCTGCAAGATCACCGGGCGGGAGCTGAAGGACGTCAAGCTGGTGCTCTGCGGCGCCGGAGCGGCTGGCATCGCCTCCCTCGAACTGATCAAGGCCATGGGGGTCCGGACGGAAAACTGCATCGCCGTCGACAATACCGGGGTCATCTATCGGGGCCGCACCGCCGGCATGAACCAGTGGAAGTCCGCCCATGCGGTGGAGACCAACGCCCGTACCCTGGCCGACGCCATGAAGGGCGCTGACGTCTTCTTCGGACTTTCGGTGAAGGGCGCCCTGACGCCCGAGATGGTGGCCTCAATGGCCCCCAACCCGATCATCTTCGCCATGGCCAATCCCGACCCGGAGATCACGCCCGAGGAGGTCGCCGCCGTGCGCAGCGACGCCATCGTGGCGACGGGCCGAAGCGACTATCCCAACCAGGTCAACAACGTCCTGGGCTTCCCCTACATCTTCCGGGGAGCCCTCGACGTGCGGGCCCGGCGGGTGAACATGGAGATGAAAGTCGCCTGCGCCAACGCCCTGGCCCAGCTGGCCCGGGAGGACGTTCCGGACGAGGTGGCCGCAGCCTATCACGGCAAGCAGCTCAAGTTCGGGCCGGAGTACATCATCCCCTCGCCCTTCGACCCGCGGCTGATCTCCTACATCCCGCCCTTCGTGGCCCAGGCGGCCATGGACTCGGGCGTAGCGCGCACGCCGATCGCCGACATGGATGCCTACCGCGCCTCCCTGGCCCAGCGCCTGGATCCCACGGCGGGCTTCCTGCAGAAAATCCAGGGCGTGGTCCTGAAGTCAGCGGAAAAGCGCATCGTCTTCGCCGAGGGCGAGGAGCCTAGCGTCATCCGCGCCGCCTTTGCCTTCCAGAACGCCGGCCTCGGGCGGGCCATACTGGTGGGACGGGAGGACCTGGTCGAGGAGAACATGCGCCTGGCCGGCCTGGACCCCGCCGAGGCCGACCTCAAGGTCGTCAACGCCCGCCTGTCCGAGCATAGTCCCGAGTTCGTGGACTTCCTCTATGCACGCCTGGCCCGCCAGGGCTTCCTGAAGCGCGACGTCCTGAGGCTGATCAACCAGGACCGGAACTCCTTCGCCGCCTCCATGGTCGCCCTGGGCCACGCCGACGGCATGGTCACGGGCGTCACCCGATCCTACGACCAGGCCCTGGAGGAGATCCTGCGGGTGATTGATCCGTCCCCGGACGGACGCGTGATCGGGATGAGCGTCCTGCTCGCCAAGGGCCGGACCCTGTTCATCGCTGACACCAATGTCACCGAAATGCCCGACGCCGACGAACTGGTCGAGATCGCCTGCGAGGCCGCCCGGGCCGTCCGCACCCTGGGCTACCCGCCGAGGATCGCCTTCCTGTCCTACTCCACCTTTGGCAACCCCATGGGGCAGAGGGCGGAGAAGGTCCGCGAGGCCGTCGCCATGCTGGACGAGATGGATGTCGACTTCGAATACGAGGGCGAAATGCCGCCCGAACTGGCGCTGGACCCCGAAAAGCGCGCCAACTACCCGTTCATGCGCCTGACCGACAGCGCCAACATCCTGATCATGCCGGCCATCCACGCCGCCTCGATCTCGACCAAGCTGGTGCAGTCGCTGGGCGGGGCGACGGTGATCGGGCCGGTGCTGCTGGGGCTGAGCAAGTCGGTGCAGATCACGCCGCTGACCGCGTCGGTGTCGCGGATTTTGAATATGGCGATGATGGCGGCTTATGACGTGCCGGTGGAGGAGTAGGGGGCGGTCAGGCC
>JBMOEP010000261.1:0-3341 GCA_049314675.1 Phenylobacterium sp. | reverse complement strand
CGTTGATGTAGTCAATCTGGGAGGGCTCTATTCCGGCGTCGCGAACGGCCGCGCGCATGGCTCGGAAGCCTCCGTCACCATCCTCGGACGGGGCGGTGATGTGATAGGCGTCCCCAGCCATTCCATAGCCGGCGACCTCAGCGTAGATCTTCGCGCCGCGGGCACGGGCGTGCTCGTACTCTTCTACGATCAGGACGCCAGCGCCCTCGCCCATGACGAAGCCGTCACGGTCCTTGTCGTAGGGCCGGCTGGCCTTCTCAGGGGTGTCGTTGAAGCCGGTGGACATCGCCCGGCAGGCGATAAATCCAGCCACTCCAATCGGGCAGATCGAGGCCTCTGCGCCGCCGGCGACCATGACATCTGCGTCGCCGTAACGGATCATTCGGGCGGCGTCGCCGATGGCGTGAGCACCGGTGGCACAGGCCGTCACCACCGAATGATTCGGGCCCTTGAAGCCGTGGCGGATCGAGACATGGCCCGAGGCGAGATTGATCAGGGCCGAGGGGATGAAGAAGGGGCTGACCCGGCGCGGGCCCTTCTCGTGAAGTTCAATGGCGGTTTCAGCAATCCTGGCGAGGCCGCCTATGCCTGAGCCAATGATCACGCCTGTGCGCTCGAAATCCTCTTGGGTCTCGGGCTTCCAGCCGGAATCGGCAATGGCTTCGTCGGCGGCAGCAATCGCGTAGAGGATGAAGTCGTCCACCCGACGCTGGTCCTTGGGCGCAAGGGTCGCATCAGGATTGAAGGCCCCCTCAACATCGGGACCACCGCCACCGCGGCCGTCCACGCGGGGAACCTCGCAGGCGACCTGGCAGGCGTAGCCTTCGGGATCGAAGGTCGTGATCCGCCCTGCACCTGACTTACCGGCGAGGATCGCCTTCCAGGTGATCTCTGTTCCCTGCCCCAAAGGGGTCAGGAGACCGATTCCGGTAATCACGACGCGACGCATGGAGCCCTCCGCAAATGCAAACCGCCGCGTCACAGCAAAGGGACGCGGCGGTCAGATCTTCGACGTCCTGGAGGCCTCAGCCGCCCAGACGTTCTCCGATGAACTTCACCGCATCGCCCACCGTCTGGATGTGCTCTGCGGCGTCGTCCGGAATCTCGATGTCAAATTCTTCTTCGAAGGCCATGACCAGTTCGACGTTATCAAGGCTGTCGGCGCCCAGGTCATCGATGAAACTGGCCTTCTCGGTCACCTTCTCGGGATCGGCGTCGAGGTGCTCGATGACGATCTTACGGACGCGTTCAAGGATATCGGACATACGTTAGGGTCCCTGTTGTTCAGTTGTTCATTCCGCGACCAGCGACGTGATGTCAACCGATCCCGGGTGCAGATTCGAGACCCAGGGCCTCACCGTTCCAGGGTTTGGTAGCATGCCCCCCCGGATCAGACCAGCGGGTCAGATCATGGCCATGCCGCCATTCACATGGAGGGTCTGCCCCGTCATGTAACCGGCCTCGTCACTGGCAAGATAGACGCAGGCGGCGGCCACATCGTCGCCGGAGCCAAGCCGGCCCGTAGGGATGGTGGTGAGGATCTGAGCCTTCTGGGCCGCGTTCAGGGCGTCGGTCATCGGGCTCTCGATGAAGCCCGGCGCGACACAGTTCACGGTCACGCCGCGGGTCGCCACCTCCTGCGCCAGCGACTTGGAGAATCCGATCATGCCCGCCTTGGAGGCCGCATAGTTGGCCTGGCCCGGATTGCCCATCACGCCGACCACCGAGGTGATTCCGATGATCCGGCCGAATCGCCGCTTCATCATTCCCCGGAGGGCGGCCCGGGACAGTCGGAAATAGCTCTCGAGGTTAACCTTCAGGACCTGCTCCCAGTCATCATCCTTCATCCGTAGGAGAAGCCCGTCCCGGGTGATGCCAGCGTTCGCCACCAGGATGTCGACCTGTCCGGCAGCGGCCTCGGCCAAGCCGATCAGGCCATCCACGGCGGCAGAGTCAGACAGGTTGGCGGGGACGATGCTGGTCCGTCCGCCGAGCTCTGTTGCCAGGTCCGCCAGGACGGTCTCACGGGTTCCGGACAACACGACGTGGGCACCGGCGCCGTGAAGGGCCCGGGCGATCTCGGCACCGATGCCACCGGTGGCCCCGGTGACAAGGGCGGTCTTGCCGGTCAGGTCGAACATGCAGGATCTCCTCAGAGGCTGGCGGCGAAGGCTTCGAGATCGGCCGGGGCGTTGAGGGCCGAGGCCTCGGCGTCAGGGGCGATGCGCTTGGCCATGCCCGTCAGGACCTTGCCGGCACCGGCCTCGGCGAATCGGGTCACTCCGCCCTCGCCCGCCAGCCAGATAAGGCTTTCGCGCCAGCGCACGCGGCCCGTGACCTGCTCGACCAGGAGCCTGCGGATCATTTCGGGGTCGAGGGTGGGGCGGGCGGTGACATTCGCCACCACCGGAGCCCGTGGTGCCTGGATGGAGGCGCCAGCCAGGGCGGCGGCCATCTCGTCTGCAGCCGGCTGCATAAGGGGACAGTGGAAGGGCGCCGAGACATTGAGCGGAATGGCTCGGGCCCCGAGTTCCTTGGCCTTCTCGATGGCAAGGTCCACTGCGGCCTTCGCGCCGGAGATCACGACGTTTCCGGCATTATTGTCGTTTGCCACGACACACACGCCAGCGGCCGAACCGGCGGCAGCAGCGGCTTCTGCGAGGACCAGGTCGCTCTTGGGACCGATGAGGGACGCCATGGCCCCCTCGCCCACCGGGACTGCCCTTTGCATGGCCTGGCCGCGGAGCCTCAGGAGACGCGCGGTGTCGGGGAGGGACAGGGCACCCGCCGCGCAGAGGGCCGAGTACTCGCCAAGGGAGTGGCCGGCCACGAAGGCGGCGCGGTCTATCCCAATTCCGAATTCCCGCTCCAGGGTCCGCATCACCGCAAGACTGACCGCCATAAGGGCGGGCTGAGCGTTCTCGGTCAGGGTGAGCTGGTCCTCGGGGCCCTCCCGCATCAGGGTGGAGAGCTTCTGGCCCAGGGCCTCGTCGACCTCCTCGAAGACCTCGCGGGCCGAAGCAAAGGCGGCGGCCAGGTCGGTCCCCATACCGACGGCCTGGCTGCCCTGGCCCGGAAACAGAAAGGCAAGACTCATGACCGGCGCTCCTCCCCAAATACTGGCGACGGGCGAGGGTTAGGGGATAAGCTAGGTCCCGGCAAGCCGAGGCGCGGTGGCTCTGGCCATGGCTGCCCCGCGCCGTCATGATGGTCAGGAAACCGATAGCCCCGGGGAGGAAGCCATGCGCGCCGTCATCCGCCGAAACAAGCAACTCGTCTGCGACGAGATCCCGGACCTGATCCCCGGACCCGGCCAGTTGCTGGTCCGTACCCTCGCCTGC
>JBMOEP010000260.1:0-3349 GCA_049314675.1 Phenylobacterium sp. | reverse complement strand
CGCGGCCATAGGCCTCGTCGCGCGCTGCCTCCTCAAACCGGACGCCATGGGTCTGCAGGTGCAGATAATCCTGTTCAAATTCATCCGTATGCAGGAACAGCCACACCCGGCCGCCACCCTGCCTGCCAATCATGGTGACCTGATCCGGAGTGCTTGCCTTGGCGAGCAGCAGGGCGCCGCCCTGATGGGATGGGGCAACGACGACCCAGCGCTTCCCGTCTGCCAACGGCTCGTCACTGAGAACAACGAAGCGGAGCACCGTCCGGAAGTACTCCAGCGCCGCGTCGTACTCATCGATCAGGAGCGTCGTGTAGGCCAGTCGAGCCGGCATGACCTAACCGCAGGCCAGCCGCTGGATGATCCCTGTATCGACGTCGAAATAGATGTTCAGCCGGCGGGGATTGTAATCCTGCGCCTGGACGCAGGTGGAGCAGGTCACCCGCCGGAGGCCGGGGACCACAGGCACCGGTATCGCCGACTTCGGCTGACCCACGAGGTTGCTCACAGCCTTGAGGCCGCAGGTGTCTATCGGCTCGGGCCTTGAACGTGGGATCGGGGTTGGCGCAACATTGACGCGCTGCGGCGTGGGCGCACAGCCCGATGCACACGCCGCGGCGACCAACAGGCCCAGGGCGAAGAGCCGGCGGCTCACGCAGCCTTCTCCCATCCGCGTTCGCCCTGGCGCCAATAGACCGCGCTGAACCCGGCGTCCTTCAGCCGCCGCCACTGGGCGCGGGCCACCTGCAGGGCTGCCTCATCCCTACCGTCGAAGATCACCGAGCACCGCTCAAAGGCTTCGAGTGCGCCTGGCTCGGCGCCGTCGACCAGGAAGAGGGCCTCGGCGTGGTTGGGATTGGCGTCGTCGGCCACCAGCGCCACAGGGTCAGCTTCCCCCGCCTGCGGGCCGGCGGCATGGGGCAGGAAGCTGTCATCCCGGTAGCTCCAGAGCCAGCCGTCCAGGTGCTCAACCCGGTCGCCGGAGGGGGCCCGGACGAGGGCTTTCCAGCCCTTCTGCAAGGTCCGCTCGAGCAGGATCGGGAGGACCTGGTCGAGCCCCTGACGCTCCAGGTGATAGAACCAGACCTCGCAGTTCGTCATGCGGGATCTTCGTAGTGGTCTGCGACGAGGCGGTTCAGCAGCCGGACGCCGAAGCCCGTGGCCCCTTCGGGAATCGTCGGGACGGTCGACGGCTTCTTCCAGGCGGTCGAGGCAATATCGAGGTGCGCCCAGGGCAGGCCGTTGACGAAGCGCTGGATGAAGAGGGCTGCGGTGATGGACCCGCCCGGCCGGCCGCCGGTGTTCTTCATGTCAGCGATCGCGCTGTCGATCTGCTTTTCATAGGCCTTGGGCAGGGGCAGGCGCCACAGGGGCTCCTCTTCCGACTTCGAGGCCGAGAGGAGCTTCTCGGAGAGTTCGTCGCTGTTCGAGAACAGGCCGCCGTAGTCATTGCCCAGCGAGATGATGACAGCGAAGGTCAGGGTGGCCAGGTCGACCATGAAGCGCGGCTTGAAGCGGTCCTGACAGTACCAAATGGCGTCCGCCAGGACGAGCCGGCCCTCGGCGTCGGTGTTGATGACCTCGATGGTCTGGCCGGACATAGACGTGACGACGTCGCCTGGACGCTGGGCGTTGCCATCAGGCATGTTCTCGACCAGGCCGAGGATGCCGACCGCGTTGACCTTGGCCTTTCGGCCAGCCAGCACGTGCATCACACCGGCGACGGCGGCAGCCCCGCCCATGTCCCACTTCATGTCCTCCATGCCGTCGGCAGGCTTGATGCTGATGCCCCCGGTATCGAAGCAGACACCCTTGCCCACGAAGGCCACGGGCTGGGCGGCGGGATCGGCGGCGCCGTTCCAGCGGAGAATGACCATCTGGCTCTCGCGCACGCTCCCCTGCCCGACGCCGAGCAGGGACCCCATGCCCAGCTGACGCATCTCCTCCTCGCCCAGGATCTCGACCGACAGGCCCAGGGCCTCCAGAGCCTTAACCCGCCGGGCGAACTCGGCAGGGTAGAGGATGTTGGCCGGCTCGGAGACGAGGTCGCGGGCGAAGACGACGGCGTCCGCCAGGGCCGAAAGGGCCGGCATGGCCTCGGCGGCGGCGGCGGCATGGGCCGTCACGATCTCGGCGCGGACGACCGAGGGCTTCTTATCGGCGGCTTCCCGGGTCCGGTATTTGTCGAAACGATAGGCCCCAAGGCGAAGGCCCAGGGCGGCGCGGGCGGCGAAGGCCCCCGTGTCCACCGCCGGTGAGAGGCGGAGCACTTCGGCTCCCGAGAGCTTGGCGGCGGCGTAGGCCGCGGCAGCCGTCTGTTCCGCCGCGAGATCATCGAATTCGGAGGCCTTGCCGCCGCCCACAAGCAGGGTCCGGCCCGAAACGCTGGCGACCTCAAGCACCTGGCCCCGGGCCCCGGTAAAGCGGCTCTGGGCGACAGCGCCGGCGAAACCGCCGCCATTCACGCCGCCGGCCTCGCCTTCGGGAACGACGATCGCCAGGAGGCTGCGGGAAGCCGACGCGGCGTCGGGCGATACGAATTCAATCTGCATGGGTCCTCGGGTCCTCTAATCTTACCGCCCTGAGGGGGCGGAGTGCTCTGCGGTTGCGCACGCGGTGCGGCTCATGATTAGAACAGCCGGAACTTGCAGGCGCGGCAAATCGCCGGCTGGGATCGATAATTCTTGATGCGCCTGATCGACCGCTATCTCCTTCGCCAGCTTGTCGGCCCAACCCTTTGGTCAGTGGTCGCAGCGACCGCGCTTGCCCTGCTGTCAACGTCCCTGACCCAGCTCGACCTGATCGTCAGCGGCGGTCAAAACGCCCTCATTTTCCTGAAGGCGACGGCCCTTGCCATGCCGCAGCTGATCAACATGGTCCTGCCGGTGAGCGTGTTCGTCGCCGCACTGGTGACCCTGAACCGCCTCCAGACCGACCAGGAACTGGTGGTGTGCTTTGCCGGTGGCATGAGCCGCTGGCGCGTGATCTCCCCGGCCTTCCGGCTGGCGGCGGTCCTGACCCTCGCGTCGCTGGTGATCAACCTGTGGGTTCAGCCAACAGCCCTCAGGGCCATGCGTGAGGTGCTTTTCGAAGTCCGGACCAACCTCGTGTCTTCCCTGATCCGGGAGGGCGAGTTCTCCCAGCCCGCCCCGGGCCTTACGGTCTACGCCCAGTCGGTCGACCGGAACGGAGAGATCCGTAATCTCTTCATCCATCGTTTCAAGGATGATGGCGGCGCAACGACCTATACCGCGGATACGGGCCGATTGGTCATGAAGGACGGCGCGCCAATCCTGCGTCTCTTCCGGGGATCGACCCAGGAACTCTCTCCGGAAGGTGTCCTGAACTATCT
>JBMOEP010000259.1:0-3356 GCA_049314675.1 Phenylobacterium sp. | reverse complement strand
CCTGGCCACTTGTGATCGGGCTGGTGGTCGGAGGGGGATGGGGCGCCATTGCCCAGAAAACGGGGCGCTGGGTATGACCGACCTTTCCGTCGAGGCCCTCCGCGCCCTGCCCCCCCGGGAACTTAACCGCCTCGAGACCGAGACGGCGGCGCGGTTCATGGGCGGCCTGCCCTGGGGCTCTGTCCTCTGGGGCCTGGGAAACCTGGCGGTCTGGCTGTCGCTTTGGCCCCTGACCCTGTCGGGCATGATGCCCCTTTGGGTGGCCTTTCCTATCGCCACCCTGAACGTCGCCCTCTGCTACCTGCCCTCGCATGAGGCCCAGCACAGGATCATCGCCCGGGAGGGCGAGCCCCTCTTCTGGCTCAACGAACTGGTCGGGCACCTGTCGCCCCTGCCCATGCTCCTGCCCTACGGCGTCGCCCGGTTGACCCATTACGAGCATCATCTCCACGCCAACCACCCCGAGCTGGACCCCGACATCCACACCAAGGCGCCGAACGCCTGGAGGCACCTGCTGAACACCATCGCCCACAGGCAGCCGGGATCGGCGACGGGCGGGAACTACTTCAAGGCCCTGACGCGGATCGGGACGGAGGAGGCCAAGCAGGCCGGCCTGGTCGCTGGCCTCTACACCCTAGCCTACCACGCCATCCTCTTCACCCTGGCCTGGTCAGGGTTCGCCATCGAGGCCGCCCTGATCTGGTGGCTGCCGCGGATCCTGGGCTCGACCTACATCCAGTTCTACCTGAGCTGGGCACCGCACCACCCGGCGGCAGAGATGGGCCGCTACAGGGACACCCGCGCCTTCCGAAGCCACGTCGGCAACCTCTTGTCGTCGGGGATGCAGTTCCACGTCATCCACCACCTCTACCCGCGCATCCCCCTGCTCAGGCATGCGAAGGCCTACGCGGCCCTGCGGCCCTTCCTGATGGCTAGGGACTGCCGGCTGGACGGTCTCTAGAGGCTCCGGACCAGGGTCGCAGCGTCGTCGGATCGGGACAGGGCCCAGGCGCCGAGCTTGCGAGCCCAGTAGGCCTCACCGCCATGAGCCAGACGAAGGCGGTGCAGGGCACCCGTGAAATGGTGCAGGTCGTGCTCGGCGCTGACGCCGATCGCGCCGTGGATGGCGTGGGCGATGCCGGCGCAGGCCATGGCGGCCTCCCCACAGCGCATCTTGGCCACCGCAGCAGACTGGACAGAGACCGAGAGCGGAGGGCCGGCCATAGCGATCTCCGCCGCCATCCGCGCCGCCATCACCTCCTCGGCCATGACGGCGATCTGGTGCTGGATCGCCTGGAACTTGCTGATCTCCCGCCCGAACTGCTGGCGGGTGGAGGCGTAGTCCAGGGTCATGGCCTGCAGGGCGTCGATGGCACCGGCCATCTGTGCGGCATCGACAGCGGCGCACAGGGCACGGGCGACGACAGGGTCCTCTCCCCCTGCCACCAGCACCGGCTCGGCATCGGGGCAGTCCAGGGCCTGGGGATCTGCAAGGCGGGCCAGGAGCGTCGGCAGGACTCGAGGTGCCCGGGAACGCCGGCCGACCTCAAAGGCCAGGGGAAACAATCCCGCCAGGTCCAGCCCGGCACCGCCCTCCGCCTCAGGACGGAGCAGATCGAGGAAGCCGGACCCGACCAGTTCCGGCCAGGGATCGACGCCCAGGCCGTCCAGCAGCCGCCGCCAGGGATCCAGGAAGAGATCTTCGCGCATGGGCCTCATCTCAGTCCGAGCCCGCGGGCGATGATGCCGCGCAGGATTTCGCGCGTGCCGCCGCGCAGGGAGAAGGTCGGGCTCATGCCCGCCAGGTAGTCCAGTGTGGCCAGGAGCGGCGCCGGGACGGGGCCGTCAACAGAGGCCAGGTGGTCGGTGATGAGGGCCGGGATGGACTGCTCGAAGCTGGCGCCCAGGTCCTTGACCATGGAGGCCTCAACCACCGGACTCTCTCCCCGGGCCAGTTGGCCGGTTACCGCCAGGGACATGTTCCGCAGGGTCGCCAGCCGAGCAAGCATCCGTCCGGCCAGCTCGGCCTCGGACTCGGTGGGCCCGCCCCGGCTGCGGATGAAGTCCATCCACGCGTCGATCAGCACGGTGGAGGAATCGAGCCGCTCCGGGCCGCTGCGCTCGAAGGCCAGTTCGGCGTTCGTTTGTGACCAGCCCTGGCCTTCCTGGCCGATGAGGGCGTCCCCGGGCAGGTCGACATCCTCGAAGAAGACCTCCGAGAAGTGCTCGTCCCCCGCAAGGTCGCGGATGGGCCGCGCCGTCACGCCGGGGGTCTTCAGATCGATCAGCAGCTGCGAGAGCCCCGCCTGGCGGTCATCCGGCCCGCCGCTGGTCCGGACCAGGGCAACCATGTAGTGGGCCTTGTGCCCGTAGGTCGTCCAGATCTTCGAGCCGTTCAGGCGCCAGCCTGTGGCAGTCCGCTCGGCGCGGGTGCGGACACTGGCAAGGTCGGAGCCAGAGTTGGGCTCGCTCATGCCGATGCAGAAGAAGGCCTCGCCCCGGCAGATGCGCGGCACGATGTCCCGGCGCTGGGCCTCGGTCCCGTAGCGCAGGAGAAGGGGCGCGCTTTGGCGCTCGGCGATCCAATGGGCTGCCACCGGGGCGCCTGCGGCCAGAAGCTCCTCGATCAGCACGAAGCGGGCAAAGGGGCTACGTCCGCCGCCGCCGAATTCCACCGGCAGGGTCAGGCCCACCCAGCCGCGGGCGGCCAGGTCGCGGGAAAATTCGGCGTCAAAGCCCATCCAGGTCCGCGCCCGGCGGGCCCCGGGAACACCGGCAAGGCGCTCGGCCAGGAAGGCGCGCACCTCGGCGCGGAGGGCTTCATCCTCCGGTCCGATGGCGGCGGGAACGAGGGGAGCAAGCAAAGCGGGTCTCCGGATCAGGCCGAGGGCGGGTTGGTCTCGAAGCCCGGGGCACCAAGCAGGGCCTTGGACCAGGGCCGGGCGCTGCGGGTCCACAGCTGCAGGACGGGCGTCACGTCCTCGTCGCTCTCAAGGGCCCCGACCTTCACCGCCACCATGCCGTTCGCCAGGCGGGAGGCGAGGGGCGAACCGCACTTCGGGCAGAAGCAGCGCTCCACCGACCCGCCGCTCTCGCCCTGGTCAGCATAGACAGCGTAGGCACCTGTCAGCCGAAAGGCCGCGCTCGGGACGATGGCGTTGACCGAGAAGGCTGAACCGCTGGTCTTCTGGCAATGGGTGCAGTGACAGGCGACGGTCACCACCGGGGCGGCGTCGCACTCGAAACCAACTTCTCCAAATAGACACTGGCCACGCATGTTGGGGTCTCCTTACGGATAAATCGCGCCGGGGCCCCGGTGCCATGTGGGAAACTGACAGACCCTCAACGGGGCCGCC
>JBMOEP010000258.1:0-3366 GCA_049314675.1 Phenylobacterium sp. | reverse complement strand
GGTTGTGGGCCGAGATCGACAGGAAGCGGAGCCGTTCCAGCAGGGGGTGCCGGGGATTGCGGCTTTCGGCCAGGACCCGGCGGTTGAAGGCCAGCCAGGAGAGCTCCCGATTGAAGAAGCGGTCCGGCGAGTGCATCAGCTCGGCGCTCAGCGGTGCGCTGGGCTTGCGGGCAGTCGCTTCGGGCTGGGCGGCGGGGGTCATCGGATTCGGCTCGTTCCTAGGATCGGTAGCACCGGCGGCCTCATGGGCCAAGCCTGTGACAGCCCCAAGTCAGACGTCGAAAAGGTCAAGATTTTCCGACACGTCATCAAGGATCTCCCGGGCCAGGGCACGGGTGACGGGGCGGTGGTCCCGCGCCGAGGTCTCGTGGAGCTGCTCGACCACGTCCCGGGCGGCGGCAACGGACCGGTCGATCCGCCGGACCAGGTAGGGCGCCAGGTCCGGCGAGGGCCGGATTCCCCGGGCGCGGAGGAAGGCCTCGAGCACCCCCTCCAGCACCGCGTCGTCCAGGACCTCGATCTGCACCGCCTCCAGGGCGTTCAGCCGGGAGCGCAGGTCGGGCAGGCGCGTCGTCCAGGCGGCGGGGGCTGAGCGGGCGGTCATCAACAGGCCACCGCTCACCGGGGCCAGGTTGATCAGGTGGAACAGGCCCTCGTCGCAGGCGCCCCGGTCCACGTCCTCCAGAAGCACCGGGCGGGAGCGGGCCGCAGCCGTGTCCGGCCTCAGGGGATCCAGGGCAAGGCCCCCGGACCGCGCCAGCCAGGCCTCCGCCAGCCGGCTCTTGCCGCAGCCTTCAGGCCCCACCAGGACCAGGCAGCCCGCCGACCAGTCCGGCCAGGCCTCCAGGCGGCGCCGGGCCTCGCGGTTGCCCGCCGCCTCGACGAACCCGCCCCGGGCGTCGAACAGGGGCTTCCACAGATCGAGCAGGGCCTGCGACATGGTCTTGGGGTTAGCCCACGCCGGGCCCCGGGTCGACGCCCGGCCGGGGCACAGGCGGGGATGGCCGCGGCGACCCTGTGGACAGCCTGTGGACAGCCGGTGGACGGGCTTGCCCCTAGCCCTCCCGCTCCCGGGCGCTGAGCAGGCGCCAGCCGGCAGGGCCCAGGGCCTCAATGGGCTGGAAGTTGACCTTGTAGTCCATCTTGGCCGAGCCCCGCACCCAATAGCCCAGATAGACATAGGCCATGCCGGTCCTGCGGGCCTGGACCAGGTGATCGAGGATCATGAACCGCCCCAGGCTGCGGCGGGGCTGTTCGGGATCGTAGAAGGAATAGACCATCGACAGGCCGTCCGCGAGCAGGTCCACCAGGGTGCAGGCGACCAGTTCCCCCGGCCCCCCATCCTCGGACCGCCGGCGATACTCCACCAGGTGGCTGCGCACCGGGGTGTCCTCGATCATGGCGACGAAGTCGGGCCAGACCATGTCGGTCATGCCGCCGTCGGCGTGCCGGGCCCGCAGATACCGGCGCAGCAGGTCGAACTGCTCGATGGTGGCCTCGGCCTCCACCAGCCTGCGCTCCAGGTCCGCATTGCGGTTCAGGGTCTTGCGGTCCGAGCGCCCGGCCACATGGTCCGCCACCGGGATGCGCACCGAGACACAGGCCGAGCAGGTCTCGCAGGCCGGCCGGTAGGCGATGTTCTGCGAGCGCCGGAAGCCCCCCTCGGTCAGGCTGTCATTCACCGTCGCCCCGTCGGTCATGGGCAGGTGGGCAAAGATCTTCCGCTCCAGCCGCTGGGGCAGGTAGGGGCAGGGGGCGGGCGCCGTCAGGTAGAACCGGAGCTGGCGGGTGGGGAAATGCTGCGTCACGCCGCAGACTACACCCTGAACCCATGCCCCCGCGCAAGAGTGCCCGCGCGGTCAGGCCTCAGAACGCGGCTTCCGGAGGCAGGACCGGCGCCTCGCGCAGCAGGACGATGGCGATCCGCCGGTTCCCCGGCAGGCTGGGGTCATCCAGGTACAGCGGTTCGGAATTGGCCTTGCCCGAGATCTGATAGACCCGGTCCTTGGCCACCCCCGACGCCTCCAGGATCTTGCGCGAGCCATCCGCCCGGGCCGCCGACAGGCCCCAGTCGCTGTCCACCTCGCCGCCCTTCCAGTCCGCCGAGGTGTGCCCCGAGATCGAGACCCGGTTGGGCAGCTGGTTCAGGGTCTTGGTAATGGCCCGCAGCAGCACCCGCGCCCGGTCGTTCGGCACGGCCGAGCCTTCGGCAAACAGCGAGCGCCCCTCCTGGTCCACCAGCTGGATGCGCAGCCCCTCGGGGGTCTTGTCGACGATGATGTTCTTGGACAGCTCGGCCAGCTCGGGCATGGACTGCAGCGACTGCTTCAGCGACATGGCGGCGGAGTCAAACTCGGCCTCCTCGCGCTTCTGCCGGGCTTCCTGCAGGGAGTCCGCCGCCGAGGCCGCCGCATTCGGCCCCTCCTGGTCCTTGCTCGTATCCGGCGCCATCTGCTGCATGATGGCGGTCGTGCCCGCCGACTTGGCGCCATCGTCGTTCAGGGCCGTCCCGCCCAGGATCCCCCCCGCGCCGGAATTCGAATCCGACACCGTGGCCGGGGCGAAGTATTCGGCAACGCCGGCCTTCTGCTCGGGGCTGGTGGTGTTGATCAGCCACATCAAGAGAAAGAAGGCCATCATGGCGGTCACGAAGTCCGCATAGGCCACCTTCCAGGCGCCGCCATGGTGGCCGCCCCCGGAAACCTTCTTGACCTTCTTGATCAGAATGGGCCGTTCGTCGTTCGCCATGGGGCTGTCCGGTTCTGGGTGTCCCCTAACCAGACCATGGTTAGTGTTAAGATGCGGTTTAGGATGGAGGTTCGGATGCGGGTCGCATTCATCGGTCTGGGAGTCATGGGCGCGCCCATGGCCGGGCACCTGGCCGCGGAGGGCCACACGGTCAGCGTCTACAACCGCAGCCCGGAGAAGGCCCGCCTCTGGGCGGAGCAGCACCCCGGCGCCGCCGCCACCACCCCCGCTGAGGCCGCCCAGGGCGCCGAGCTCGTCGCCCTCTGCGTCGGCAACGATACCGACGTGCGCGGCCTGGTCCCCCAGATCCTGCCCGCCCTGGCCCCCGGCGCCCTCCTCGTCGACCACACCACCACCTCGGCCGAGCTGGCCCGCGACATGGCCGCCCTGGCCGCCGCCTCTGGCCACAGCTTCCTCGACGCCCCGGTCTCCGGCGGCCAGGCGGGGGCGCAGGCCGGCCGGCTCACCGTCATGTGCGGCGGCGATCCGGCCGCCTTCGCCCGGGCCGAGCCGGTCCTGGCGTCTTACGGCCGCGCCATCCGCCTCATGGGAGGCCCCGGCGCCGGCCAGCTGACCAAGATGGTCAACCAGATCGCCATCGCCGGGGTCGTCCAGGGT
>JBMOEP010000257.1:0-3372 GCA_049314675.1 Phenylobacterium sp. | reverse complement strand
CCCAGCCGGATCCCCTGCCGCCGCCCCTTGCAGTGCCAAGGGACGAGGCCTTCCCGGGAACCCTGAGGCTTCAGGTTGATGCCACCGACCTCGAGCGGCGGATCTTCCGGGTGAAGCAGTCTATTCCCATTGTGGGGTCAGGGCCGGTCACCCTGCTCTATCCCCGCTGGTTGCCCGGAAAGCACGCGCCCTCGGCCCAGGTCGAGCACTTGACCGGCCTCGTCATCACCGCAAACGGCCGCAAGCTGGCCTGGCGGCGGGACCCGGTCGAGATCGCCGCCTTTCACATCGATCCCCCTGCGGGTGCCCGATCCCTGGAGGTCGAGTTCCAGTTTGTTTCCGCCAACGCTACCGGCCAGGGCCGGATGGTAATGACCCCGGCCATGATGAACGTGCAGTGGAACAGCATGGCCCTCTACCCGGCCGGCTGGTTCACCCGCAGGATCCCCATCGAGGCCAGCATCCGCCTCCCGGCCGGCTGGAGCTACGGCGTCGCCCTCGATACCGCCTCGAATCGGAATGGCCTGGTGACCTTCAAGCCCGTCAGCTTCGAGACCCTGGTGGATTCCCCCATGTTCGCCGGCCGCTGGTACAAGCGGGTGGACCTCGATCCCGGCGGTCGGTCCCCGGTAATCCTCAACATGGTGGCCGACGAACCCGCCAGCCTCGAGATGACGGACGAGCAGTTGAAGATTCACCGGAACCTGGTCGTCCAGGCGGACCGGCTCTACGGCGCCCGCCATTTTGACCGTTACGAGTTCCTGCTGGCCCTGACCGACGAGATGGGCGGCATTGGCCTTGAACATCACAGGTCCAGCGAGAACGCCGTCTCGCCGTCGTACTTTACGGGCTGGGACAAGTCCGCGCCTGAGCACGACCTGCTCCCCCACGAATACACTCATTCCTGGAACGGCAAGTACCGACGCCCAGCCGACCTCTGGACGCCCACCTTCAACACGCCCATGCGGGACAGCCTGCTGTGGGTCTACGAGGGTCAGACCCAGTATTGGGGGAATGTCCTCGCCGCGAGGTCCGGGTTGGTCAGCCGTCAGGACGCCCTCGACTCCCTGGCCATCACTGCGGCGGTCTACCAGAACCGGATCGGTCGGACCTGGCGTTCTGTGGCCGACACGACCAACGATCCGATCATCGCCCAAAGGCGGCCCCTTCCCTGGGGTAGCTGGCAGAGGTCAGAGGACTACTACTCCGAGGGCCAGCTGGTCTGGCTCGACGTCGACACCCTTCTGCGGGAGAAGAGCGGAGGCAAGGTGTCCCTGGATGACTTCGCGCGAAGCTTCTTCGGCATGAATGACGGTGACTGGGGCGTCCTGACCTACCGGTTCGACGACGTTGTTGCCGCCCTCAACCGCCTGGTTCCCATGGACTGGGCGGGATTCCTGCGGGCTCGCATCGAGGACGCCGGAACCCCGCCTCCCCTCGATGGGCTCGCCCGAGGCGGCTGGCGGCTGGTCTACACCGACAAGGCCACCGCCTACTTCACAGCCGAGGAGGCCGACCGCAAGATCACTGACCTGACCTATTCTCTTGGGCTTGTGATCAATCGCGATGGAGACCTGGCTAACGTCCTTTGGGACGGTCCCGCTTTTCGGGCGGGCCTGGCCACGGGCAATCGCCTGGTCGCGGTCAACGGTCGCACCTGGTCTGCGGATGTCCTGAAGACAGCCGTGACTGAGGCCAAGTCCACCGGGCGCGTCGAACTTCTGGTCAGGTCCGGGGACCGGTTCCGGACGGTTTCGGTACCCTGGACCGGCGGCCTTCGATATCCCCGGCTCGAGCGTATCCCCGGTGCGCCGGACCGGCTCGGGGATATCTTCGCGCCTCGCCCGTGACCGAGGCGGGCGACGAGGTGCTGGTGGACGCCCGGGGGCATCAGTGCCCCGTCCCGACGCTGCGCCTCCGGCGCGCCCTGGAGGCCGCCGGGGATCAGGTCGTCCGATTGATCGCAGATGACCCCATGGCCCGGATCGATGTCCCGCACTTCGTCCGGGAAGCGGGTGCTGAGCTGCTCGAGGCAACTGAAACCGCAGGCGTGCTAACCTTCCGTGTACGGAGGACTCAGGCCTGAGGCCTGAGGCGGAAGGCCCTCGATGTGGCGCTCGACCTCGGTGGCCAGGGCACCGCCGAGGAACACCGCCTGGACCGACCAGGACAGCCAGATCAACAGGATGACGACAGCGGTCACCGAGCCATAGGCCGCCCCCAGTCCCTGGCTCGACTGTACGTAGAGGGCGGCCGCCCAACTGGCCGCCAGGGTCAGGATCACCGCCGCCACGGCCCCCGCCAGTGACGCCCTCCAAAGCACCGGGCGGCTGGACATGGCGTATCGGTAGATGACGCTGAGGGCGAGCAACAGGCCACCGAGGGCCGTCATCCAGGGACCCGCAACCCCAAGCAGGCGGAATCCAAGGATGGTACCCGCGACCTGCAGGCCGAGGAAGGCCACCGAAAGCACGGGCAGGAGGACGAAGGCCGCTACCAGGAGCCCGAGGTCGTGGATGTTGAAGTGGACCAGGCCATGCGGCGCATCCTCGTCGTGTACGAAGGACAGGCCCGCCATCAGGGCCTTGAAGCCCCGGTGGGCGGCATAAACCGCCACGAGGAGGGCGGCCCCGCTTTGCGCAGAGAGGGTACGGATCGGTGCCTGGACCAGGCGATTGAGCTCAACCAAGAGCAGGTCCCGGGCACCCGCCGGCAGGAGGCCTGCCATCCGCTCAGCCTGCAGCGCCGCGGCTTCGGGGGTCGAGACAAGACCATAGAGGCCGACCAGGAGCATGAGCCCGGGAAAGACCGCCAGCATCACGAAGAAGGAGACGCCGCCGGCGAACAGCATCATGTCCCGGCCCCACAGCCTCTGCAGGCTGCGCCAGACGACACCGCCCATGGCCGGGCCCGGATCCAGAACTACCCGTTCAGCGCCCCACCGGCTTTCAGGTGGTCAATGTCAGCCTCGGAAAATCCCCAGTCCTTCAGGGCCTCCCGGTCGTGGGCGCCGATGGCCGGGGGCGGCCCCTGGATGACGCCCGGGGTCTTCGAGAACCTGGGCGCTGGCGCCGGCTGCGTCACCCCCGCCACTTCCACGAAGGTCTGCCGGGCGACATTGTGCGAATGCCTTGGCGCCTCATCCAGATCGAGGATCGGGGCGAAGCAGACGTCGGTCGCCTCCATGAGGTCGCACCATTCCGCCTGCGTCCGGGTTGCGATCACGGCCGCCAGTTTGACCCTCAGGTCCGGCCAGGCGCTACGGTCCATCTGAGACTTGAAGGCAGGGTCGGAAATCCCCGTTTTTTCAAGCAGAAGCGCGTAGAATTGAGGCTCGATAGAGCCGATGGAAATCCACTTTTCGTCAGAACA
>JBMOEP010000256.1:0-3382 GCA_049314675.1 Phenylobacterium sp. | reverse complement strand
TCCTCAAGCGCATCAAGCGCATCGAGGTGGTGGCCCCGCCCCGGTACCTGACCTCCAACTTCGTCATGGGCTACGAGACCCTGCCGGTCCGCATCCTCGGCTGACAGGCCGACGACGCGGTCGCAAGTCCTCCTGAGCGGCGTCACCAAACGGTCGCGCCCCGGCCCACTTGGGTCCGTCACGGGATTGACTTGTCATTCGCTGTCGGTAGACGTGTGAAGATGCGCAGCTAATAGCGTTCGCAGATTCATATTGGGGAGTTAAAACCAGATGCATTCCAAGGCCATACTGTTGGCGACGAGCATTCTCGCTGCGAGCGCGGTGAGTCTCTCGGCCCAGGCCCAGAACGCGATGAACACCATCGACGAGTTGGTGGTCACCGCCGAGAAGCGCGAGCAAAGCCTTCAGGACGTTCCTGTCGCGATCTCAGCCTTCACCAGCAAGCAGCGCGACCTGGTCGGCATCTCGACCGTCCAGGACCTGACCAACTTCACCCCGGGCTTCGTCTATCAGTCGTCCAACGACCGCGCATCGATGCGCGGCATCGGCCGACTCACCAACGTGCACGCCGTGGACGGCGCCGTGTCGATCTATATCGACGGCCTGTTCACCACCTCGACCGTCCTGGCCGGCGGCCCGCCCCTGGATGTGGCCCGGGTCGAAATCCTCCGTGGCCCCCAGGGCACGCTCTACGGGCGTAACGCCATCGGCGGCACGGTCAACGTGATCTCCGTGCGGCCCACCAAGGAAGCCTATGCCGAAGTCCGCGGGATCGTGGAGAATTACGACTTCACCAATCTGCAGTTCGCCGTCTCTGGCCCCCTGACCGAGGGCCTGCGGCTGCGCGCGTCCGGCTACAAGCTTGACCAGCGGCAGGGCTACTTCGAGAACGTGACGCCGGGCCAGCCTTCGGAAGGCTCCCTGCGGGATGAATACCAGCTCCAGTTCCAGGTTGAGGCCGATCTCGGCGAGAACGCCGAGCTCTGGATGTCGTACAAGACGCTCGGCTGGGAGAACCGCGGCGGTCCGGGTGCACGGTCCGGCTACCGCGCCGATCCCTTTTCGACCGGCCGGCTCGATCCGAACTATTCGATCGTCTTCGCTTCGGCCCACGGCCTCACCCCGGAGACCGGCCTGAACGGCATTGTTCCGGGCAGCCTTCGCCAGTTCAATGGCTCGACGAGCAGATCGAACCCGGCGCAGCTGGACAATCGGAAGTTCAGCGCGAACATCCCCCAGCAGGTGACCCTGACCGACGTGAATTCGTTCACGGCCCAGTTCGTTTATCACTTTGACAACATCGACGTGAAGTATGTCGGCGGTGCCCAGGAGTACAAGTACGACCTCTATGGCGACACGGACGGCACAGACGTCCTGTCCTATCAGATTCCCCTGGCTCCAGGGTCGATCTGCGGGACGGTCGGCAGCCTGTTCGCGGCCGGGGTGTCTCCGGTCAACTGTTCGCCCCTGACCGTCAACGCCAACAACGGGTATCACTACTTCGAGTATCCGAAGTGGTACAGCCACGAGATCAACATCTCGTCGACGGACGATGGTCCGCTGCAGTGGATTGTCGGCGGCTTCTATTTCAACGAACAGTACACCGGTACCGGAAGTACGGCTGACTTCTTCCTGGTGGGCCCATCCTCGCTCCAGACCCCGATCCTGGGCGCGGCGCGGAACCCTGAGGGCTATTGGTCGACGGGCAACTACGCCCTGACGACCGAGAGCAAGGCGGTGTTCGGTCAGATTGACTACCAGATGACGGACGCCCTGAAGTTCACCGCCGGCCTGCGCTACACGGACGACCGGAAGTTCGGGACCGAGTACCGGCGCATCGTCTGTAACTCGGACGCCTGCTATCCCGGCCTCTACCCGGCCCTCGGCCTTGGTGCCTTCGGTCCGGGTACGGCGGCCAACTGGGGCAGCCTTCTTGGTGACCTGACCTCCACGGCGCGCCTGGCGCCGATCTTCAATCCAGCGCTCGCCGGCCTGGCCAGCCTGGGCAATGGAGCCATGGATCTCACAGACGCCCTCGCGCCCAAGAGCACCACAGGCCTGATCCCGGGTGTCAGTTCGCCCGGCATCACCACTGGCGGCGTAGTGCGCCAGTACGTGACCGATCCCGTCACCGGCATCACCAGCCGTAACCTCGACGGGTCCTCCGACGCCATCACCGGTACCCTCGGCGTCCAGTGGGAACCGGACAGCGACACGATGGCCTACGCCCGCTACAGCCGCGGTTACAAGGCGTTCGGCTTCTCGGCCGGCGGCTTCCTTGCCGTCCCCAAGGCGGACGAGGAGACGGTCAACTCCTACGAGATCGGGTACAAGAAGGACTTCGACAGGCTCCAAGTGAACGTGGCGGCCTTCTTCCTCGACTATAGCGGCCTTCAGGCACCCGTGGCCGTTCGTGTGGGCGCGACGAACGTCACTCAGTTCGTGAACATCGCCAAGTCAGAGTCCTACGGGATCGAGTTCAGCGGCATCTGGCGGCCGGTGGATACCTTCCGCATGAGCCTGGATTATGGCTGGAACCCGACTGAGATCACCGAGAGCGACCTGCTCGTGGATGTGAACGACAACATCAATACCGGTGCCGTCAGCATTGTCGGGAACGACCTGCCGCAGGCGCCGGAGCACAAGGTGGCGGTCAACGGCACCTATACCTTCGAGACCGATGCGGGGAATATCATCGCCGGGGCTACCTACCTCTATCGGTCGGAGTCCTACGCGAACGTCTTTACCCGGGAGTACAACGCCGCAGAGTCCTGGACTCAGGTGGACCTGCGTCTGCTCTGGATGCCGGCCGGCGGCAAGTACACGGTCATCGCCTACGTCAAGAATGCGCTCGACGAGGATGGCTACGCCGCCGCAGTCGCGGCTTCGCAGCGGAACAACAGCGCTACGGTGGCGTCTGACAGGTACCCCAACGGGGCCCAGAACTACGAGCTGACACCGCCGCGCATCTTCGGCCTGGAAGTGCAGTACCGCTTCTGATCCAGCCCGCCCAAGGGCGGTCAGGTGAAGGGTCCCCGGCACGCCGGGGACCCTTTTTCTATGGCCCCTCCATCCGGTCACCGAAGTCCGCGATCAGGTCCGAGGCGAGGGCGACCCAGGGCGCGGCGAGACAGTAGCCTTAGGTCACACCCGCGCTCTGGTTCCGGCGGATCAGGACGGGGACCTGCGTCGTCCACTACCTTGCTGGCCTCCGGGCCCGAGCCTATCCGGCACCCAGGACCCACACCCCGGACGCGAAAAGGGCGACACCATTGGCAAGTTGCTGCAGGAGTTCGAAAAGGCTGGGCTGCTCGATGCCCGCTATGGCCGCATCACCATCCTGGATGCGCCCCGGCTGATGATGTTGGTCCAAAGGGACTGA
>JBMOEP010000255.1:0-3405 GCA_049314675.1 Phenylobacterium sp. | reverse complement strand
ATTCGCGGTCCCCCTTCCCCTGGGGGGAGGAATTAGGCAGCGCCTGAACAGGCCGAGAGGAAGGGCTTGCCCGGGCGGGGGTTCGCGGTCGAGTATGCTGGCAGATTTGGGAGAGCGAGATGCATGACCTGGTAATCCGCAATGCGCGGGTCGTGGATGGCACGGGCGCGCCGGCCTACGCCGGAGAAGTGGCCGTCAAGGACGGGCGCATCGTGGCTGTGGGCCCCAGGGTGGAGGGCCCTGCCCGGGCCGAGATGGACGCCGGCGGCAAGGCCGTGGCGCCCGGCTTCATCGACCCGCACACCCACTTCGACGTGCAACTCCTGTGGGACGGGGCGGCCAAGCCCAGCCTGGAGCATGGCGTCACCTCGATCATCCCGGGCAACTGCTCCCTGTCCCTGGCGCCCCTGAGGGCGGCGGACCGCAAGGCGGTGGTCGGCATGTTCCAACAGATCGAGGAACTGCCGCCCGAGGCCTTCACCATCGCCTTCGACTGGACCTGGGAGGACTGGGAGGGCTATCGCCGGGCTCTGGAAAAGGGCTTGGCCATCAACGTGGCGCCCCTGGTGGGCCATAGCGTCATCCGCGTCTGGGTGATGGGGGCCGACGCCAACCAGCGCGCAGCGCGGCCCGACGAGATTGCCGCCATGCAGGACGTGCTGCGACAGTGCCTGCAGGCCGGGGCCATTGGCCTGTCCACCAGCTTTGTCGACGTGGACGAGAACGCCCGACCCGTTCCCAGCCGTTTCGCCCAGTTCGCCGAACTGGACGCCCTGTGCGCCGTGCTGGGCGAGTTCGGCCGGATGCTGCAGATCGTACCGGAGTTCTACGACGCCGATATCACCATCGCCCGGATCGACCAGCTGGCCGAGCTGAGCCTGAAGCACGGGATCCCGACCACCTACTCGCCAGTGTTCGACAACCGCCAGACGCCGGCCAGCGTGGACCGGATCCTGGGCCGCTCGGCCGAGCAGTTCGCCCGCGGCGCCCGGGTCTGGCCACAGATGCAGACCCGGCCCATCGACATCAGCTTCTCCCTCCTGCGGCCCAGCCTGTTCTTCGCCCGCCTCCCCCGCTGGGTGCGGGTGCTACGCCAGCCCCTGGAGGCGCGGATCGCCTCCCTGACCGACCCGGAGACGGTGGCGCGTATGGTGGAGGACGCCGGCCCCGACGGCGGCGAGCGCCTGATGGGCCGGCTGGTGGTGCGCGGCGGCGGCGAGGCTCCGGCCCACCTGGCGGGCAAGACCCTGAAGGCGATCGCCGACGCCCGTGGCCAGTCCTGCGCCCTGGCCCTGATCGAAGTGTCGCTGGAGCACGGCCTGGACGTGGCCTTCCTGTCGGCCAATGGCGGCCACGACAATAGTGACCGCATCGGCCCGCTGCTGGCCCGGCCCGACGTACACATCGGCGCCGGCGACGGCGGGGCGCACCTGGCTTCCTTCGCCACCTACGGCGACACAGGCTATCTGTTCAGCGAATTCGTGCGCCGCACGGGGGCTCTGACCCTGGAGCAGGCGGTGGCCAAGATCACGGGCGAGACCGCCG
Organism: Phenylobacterium sp.; assembly: GCA_049314675.1. Classification (GTDB taxonomy): domain Bacteria; phylum Pseudomonadota; class Alphaproteobacteria; order Caulobacterales; family Caulobacteraceae; genus Phenylobacterium. Next base: position 1,860 of record JBMOEP010000255.1, on the reverse strand, counting down.
ACATCTGGGGCCTGAAGGACCGCGGCCGGCTCAAGCCCGGCCAGGCCGCCGACATCGTAGTCTTCGACCCCGACCGTATTGGCCGGGGCGAGGAACGCCCGATCTTCGACATGCCCGGCGATGGCATGCGCTACACCCGCGACTCGGTAGGCGTGGAGGCCGTTCTGGTGAACGGCGAACTCGCCTGGACCCCCGCCGGATACACCGACGCCAAGGCGGGGCGCATCTGCGAGATGGCGGGGTAGGGTGGCTGGCGGGCCTCCGCTCACTCCATCTTCACGGTTTCGGGTGGAAAGAGTCCGCGCGCAGCCTCGTCCGCAGGAAGGTGCCCATTGATCTGCGCCGTGGCGCGGGGGCGGGATTCCCGGTGACAGGCTGACAACCAACGCCCCCTGGGGCGCCGGGGCGGAGGGGAACATGGGCGTGACGACCTCGCGGCTTGGCCGGGATGCGCTGATTGAAAAGTACGATGGCCGGGCGCCGCGCTACACCAGCTATCCCACGGTGGCGCAGTTCACGCCGGAGGTGACGCCTGAGATCTATTCTGGCTGGCTGAAGGGCCTGTCTGACGACGAGCCGGTCTCGCTCTACATTCACGTTCCCTTCTGCTCGCGCCTCTGCTGGAACTGCGCCCGGAATGCCCGCCCGGTAATCAGTCGTGGGGCGGTCGCGGCCTACGTCCTCTACCTGGAGAAGGAACTTCTGGCGGTACACCGGGCCTTGGGTCGGCGCCGGCCGAGGGTCTCGTCCATCCACTTCGGCGGCGGCACGCCCAATATCCTGAAGCCCATGGAGCTGCGCTCGGTCATGGCGACCCTGTCGGCGGCCTTCCGCTTCGCCGGTTCCCTTCAGGTGGGCGCCGAGCTGGACCCAGAGACCCTGACCAAGGATTGGGTGACCCTCGCCTCGGTCAACGGCCTGTCCCGCGCCAGCCTGGGGGTGCAGAACCTCGACCGCGAGGTACAGGCTGCAGTGCACCGCCCCGAGGCCTTCGACCACATCGCCGACTGCATGCGCTGGCTGCGCGATGGCGGGGTGACCTCGATCAACATGGACCTGGTGTACGGCCTGCCCCACCAGACACGGGAAAATACCCTGGCGACTCTGGACAGCGTGATGACCCTGAGGCCCGAGCGGGTCTCCCTGTTGGGCTACGCCCTGCCGCCCGGGATGACGGTCAGCCGGACGCTGATCGAGGAGGCGGCCCTTCCCGGCGCCTCCGAGCGGCTGGACCAGAGTGACGCAGTGGCGGAGCGACTGACCTCGGAGGGCTATGTCCACATCGGCATGGACCACTTCGCCCTGCCCGAGGATGACCTGTGCCAGGCCCAGGCGGAGGGGCGTCTGCACCGCAACTTCCAGGGCTACACGGCGGATTCGACCCAGGTCGTGATCGGCATGGGCCCTTCGGCCATCAGCAGCCTGCCGCAGGGCTTCGCCCAGAACGCCTTGCAGGTGGGGGACTGGCGCAAGGCCCTCGACCACGACCAGTTGCCCGTCGTCCTCGGCGCCATGCTGAGCGCCGATGACCGATTTCGCGGCGAGATCATCGAGCGGCTCCTGTGCGATTTCGCCGTCGACCTGGGCGAGATCGCCTCACGCTATGGCCGCAAACCCCGGGACCTGGTGCACGAGCTGTCCCGCCTCGAGGCCTTCGCCGCCGACGGCCTGGTCGAGTCCGAGGGCACCCGCCTGAAGGTCACCGAAGCCGGCCGCCTGGTGGTTCGCAATATCTGCGCCGTCTTCGACGTCAGTTTCCGCGAGGCCGAGGGCCGCTAGCCCCGGGAGCCATAGGCCTCAGCCACCGCCGTTGATGTTGATCTTCTGGCCCTTCCACTCCACCGCGATGTTCTTGGCGAG
>JBMOEP010000254.1:0-3405 GCA_049314675.1 Phenylobacterium sp. | reverse complement strand
TCCCACCACGTGCCGGCACGTTCGCAGTCCTGGCCCGGCGTGATCCAGACCACCTGGACCACTAGGAGTACCAGGCAGGTCACAAGGAAGAAGGCCGCCGTAATGCGGAACACCCGCCGGATCAGATTCGACATTCCTGCTCTCCCGTCCCGTCACGCCTCCGGACGCCCCGCGAGCGGCCCGGATGCCAGTCCGATCACATCCGCATCGCGCCTCGGGTCAAGCCCCGGATCAAGCCCGGCGCTTGCAAACCTCGCCGGATTGGTTATGCCCCAACCGGTTCCATTTGTTGCAATGCAAGTTGAGGCGTTAGCGAAGCCATGAAGGTCCTCGTGCCCGTTAAGCGGGTCATCGACTACAACGTCAAGGTGCGGGTCAAGGCCGATCAGACCGGTGTCGACCTGGCCAACGTCAAGATGGCCATGAACCCCTTCTGCGAGATCGCGGTCGAAGAGGCCGTCCGCCAGAAGGAGAAGGGCACCGCCACCGAGGTGGTCGCCGTGTCCATCGGCCCGGTCCAGGCGCAGGAGACCCTGCGTACTGCCCTGGCCATGGGCGCCGACCGCGCCATCCTGATCCAGACCGACCAGGATCTTGAGCCCCTCGCCATCGCCAAGGTGCTGGCCGCCATCGTGGCCGAAGAGGCCCCCGACGTGGTGATCATGGGCAAGCAGGCCATCGACGGCGACAACAACGCCACCGGCCAGATGCTTTCGGCCCTGCTCGGCTGGCCGCAGGCGGCCTTCGCTTCCGAACTCGTCCTCTCGGCCGGGTCGGCCAAGGTGACCCGTGAGATCGACGGGGGCCTTCAGACCGTTGAGGTGGCCCTGCCGGCGGTGATCACCGCCGACCTGCGCCTCAACGAGCCGCGCTATGCCTCGCTGCCGAACATCATGAAGGCCAAGAAGAAGCCCCTCGACGTCAAGGAGCTTTCGGCCCTCGGCGTCGATACTGTCCCCCGGCTCAAGGTGCTCAAGGTCGCCGAGCCTCCCAAGCGTACGGGTGGCGTCAAGGTCGAGAACGCCACTGCAATCGTTTCCAACCTCAAGACCAACGGAGTGATCTGATGGCTGTTCTGGTTTTCGCTGATCACGACAACGCCACGCTCAAGGACGGTACGCACAAGACCGTCACCGCCGCCCTCGCCCTGTCGAGCGACGTCGACGTCCTGGTGGCCGGCAAGGGTGCCGGCGACGTGGCCAAGGCCGCCGCAGGCATCGCCGGGGTCCGCAAGGTTCTCCACGCCGAGAGCGACGCCCTGGGCCAGGGCCTGGCCGAGGCGATCAGCGGGCTGATCGTGCCCCTGATGGCCAGCTATGACGCCCTGCTGACTCCCGCCACCTCCCTGGGCAAGAGCTTCTCGCCCCGCGTGGCCGCCAATCTCGACGTGGCCCAGATCACCGAAGTGGTCGAGGTTGTCGATGGCTCGACCTTCGTGCGCCCGATCTATGCAGGCAATGCGCTGGAGACCGTGCAGTCCTCGGACGCCAAGAAGGTGATCACCGTCCGGGCGACCAACTTCAAGGCCGCCGCCGATGGCGGGTCCGCCGCCATCGAGACCATCGATGCGGGTCCGGGCGCCGGCAGGACCGCCTTCGTCGACCAGCAGATCGTCAAGTCCGCCCGTCCCGACCTCACCGCCGCCAAGATCGTCGTCTCCGGCGGCCGGGCCATGGGCTCGGCGGAGGAGTTCCAGCGGGTGATCGACCCCCTGGCCGACAAGCTGGGTGCCGCCGTCGGGGCCAGCCGCGCCGCGGTCGACGCCGGCTACGCGCCGAACGACTACCAGGTCGGCCAGACCGGCAAGGTGGTCGCCCCCGATCTCTACGTGGCCATCGGCATTTCCGGTGCCATCCAGCACCTGGCCGGCATGAAGGACTCCAAGGTCATCGTGGCCATCAACAAGGATGGCGACGCCCCCATCTTCCAGGTCGCCGACCTGGGCCTGGTGGCCGACTACAAGACCGCCGTCCCCGAACTGATGGATGCCCTGACCGCCGCCGGCAAGTAAGGCCAGGCTGGTTTCGATCTCTGGAAGGGGGGCGCGGGGTCTGCGTCCCCCTTTTCCTTGCGCCCAGCCCGGAGAAGACCCCTTGCGCTGCAATGCAGCAAAAGGCTTGGCGGCTCCGCGGCAGGACACTAGGGTATGTCCCTTCCCGCGGCCGAAGAGCCGCGACCTCGGGGTTCACACATGTCTGAAATCAGGTCGGTCGGCGTCATTGGCGCCGGTCAGATGGGGTCGGGCATCGCCCACGTGATCGCCCTCGGTGGATACGACGTCCTGCTGCACGACGTCAGTCCCGACCGGATCGAGACCAGCCTCGCCCTGATTGGCCGAAACATGACCCGGCAGGTGTCCCGCGAGATCATCACGCCGGCGGAAATGGAGGCGGCCATGGGCCGCATCCGTCCAGCACCCGAGCTCCAGACCATCGGCGCCACCGACCTGGTAATCGAGGCCGCCACCGAGAGCGAGGAGGTCAAGAAGTCGATCTTCCGCGCGCTCGCGCCCCACCTGGGGGCGGGGACCCTCCTGGCCTCCAACACCTCCTCGATCTCCATCACCCGCCTGGCAGCGGCGACGGATCGCCCGGAGCGGTTCATTGGCCTGCACTTCATGAACCCCGTGCCGCTGATGAAGCTGGTCGAGATCATCCGGGGCATCGCCACCGACGCCCCCACCTACGAGACTGCCGTCAACTTCGCCCGCTCCCTGGGCAAGACCACCGCCAATGCCGAGGACTTCCCGGCCTTCATCGTCAACCGCGTCCTGGTGCCGATGATCAACGAGGCCATCTACACCCTCTACGAAGGGGTCGGCACGGTGGAGGCCATCGACACCGCCATGAAGCTGGGAGCCAACCATCCGATGGGCCCCCTCGAACTGGGGGACTTCATCGGCCTGGACACGGTCCTGTCGATCATGAACGTGCTCTACGAGGGCCTGGCGGACTCCAAGTACCGGCCCTGTCCCCTGCTGACCAAGTACGTCGAGGCCGGCTGGCTGGGCCGCAAGGCCGGCCGCGGCTTCTACGACTATCGCGGCGAGGTCCCCGTCCCGACCCGCTGAGGCCGACGGCACGCCGCAGGCGCAAGCGCCTGACAGGGCGAGATTTTCCCGTTCGACACCCCGTCATGGTTAACCGATACTCCGGAGTGATTCGGGTACGGGCGGGAACATGCGACGCCTCATTCTGCCGCTGCTGACCGCAAGCTATTTCAGCCTGTCGCTGATCTTTGCGGTCCTGATCTGGCGTAACGGCGGCGGCTGGGGCGCTGGCGTGGCCGCGCTCGCTGGCGGCCTGGGACTCTGCTTCACCTTCCATGGCCTGATCACCGGCGTCCTTGGCCAAGCCTCCCTGCGCAAGGAAATCGAGACCCTCCGCCATGCCCAGGCCGATGCCG
>JBMOEP010000253.1:0-3427 GCA_049314675.1 Phenylobacterium sp. | reverse complement strand
GGCATGCTCGAACCGCGCCTGCGCGAGCAGCAGCTCGACCTTCAGGTCGCCGGTCTCCACCGAGGGAAAGTTCCCGGCCCGCTCAAGCGCCTCGGCGGCCTCGTCCACCCTATTGATACGGACCAGGGCGATGGCGCCGTTGATGTGATGGCTCCGGTTGACCTGGCGCTCGTTCCTCACCTCCCGGTAGAGCCGCGCCGCCGGCTGGAAAAACCCCTGGACCAGCTGGGCCCGCATCAGGGTCTGGAGGGCCGAGCTGGACAGCCGGTTCTGCTCGAAGGCCCGGTGGGCGAAGAACAGCTCATTCGCCCCCTGCCCCATCCGTCGATAGATGATCGCCAGGTCGTTCGAGGCGTCAGAGGACCCCTGGTCGGACAGGGGCCGCAGGTGCGTAGCCGCGTCCGCGTAGCGCTCTTCTTCAATTGCCTTTCGGATATCCATTCCGAGCTCCGTAGATGTTGGCGGGACCTTGGGCAATCTTCAGTTCCACCTGCAAGTGCCGGAACCGGTCTGTCCAGCGCGGAGGTCCGGGACGACCCGAGTGCGTTTGTGCCTTGGCACCTGGGCACGAATGGTGGGAATGAGGCTACTTGGTAGCCAACACCTTCTTGATGAAATGGACCTGAATTTCATGGCCGAACCAACGGACGCGCAGACCAGTGAGTACGAATTCACTAGGGACTGGTTCAGCCAAAATGTCCCGGTTTGGCGCCAGATCATTAGCCGCGACAAGCCAACCAAGATTCTTGAGATTGGCTCATTTGAAGGTCGCTCAACATGCTGGATCATCGAGATGTACACGGAGCACGCCCAATCAGGGATCGAGGTCTATTGCGTTGACACCTGGGAAGGCGGCATCGAGCACCAGAAGGGTGGCCAGATCGAGACTCAGATGTCTGAGGTCGAGAAGCGATTTGACCACAACGTTACGGTTGCGAAAGGGAAGTCCTCTCACCCGGCAAACGTGCATAAGGTAAAAAAGTACTCGAACCACGGGCTCCCCGAGCTCATGGCAAGCGGAAAGCATGGCTACTTCGATCTGATCTACATCGATGGATCCCATCAGGCACCAGACGTTCTGACTGACGCAGTGATGTCATTTCAACTTCTGAAGGTCGGTGGAATCATGATTTTCGACGACTATCTCTGGTCCATGGATAAGCCGGGTTTTCAGGACGTCTTGAAAATGCCGAAGCCGGCAATTGATGCGTTCATCAACATTTTCCAACGCAAGATGTCTGTTTTCTTTGGCGCACCTATCGGTCAGCTCTACACCCGGAAAAACTCGGACTAACGCAGCTCGAACCAACCATCTGAGCGGAAAATCAGCAGCGTAGTTCCCGAGATAGCTAGCACCTCGGCACCGTTAGAGGTGACAGCCGGCCAGTCGGTTCGGATGACGACAATGCCGCTGCCACCATTTCCGCCGGAGGAAGCGTAGCCACCGCCTCCGCCACCGCCGCCGGAACAGGCTCGACCGTTACCTCCCGGTCCGTTCAGGGCACCGTCTCCTGCCCCTTCACCCCCCCGACCTGCACCAGTTCCACCGGCAGATGGATTGTTTCCACCACCTCCTCCTGACCCAAAAGTGATGGGTTCTCCGGTAAGTGTCAGCAACCGTCCAACACCTCCAGATCCACTGACAGTTCCTTGCCCATCCTGGCCAAGCTGGAGTGCTCCACCACCGCCCCCGGAACTGCCGCCAGTGGCGGCGAGTTTCGCATCGCCGCCTTTGTTTCCCTGAACACCCTGACCGCCAGGTTGAACCTCCGATCGAGACCAACTGTTTGCGTAGCCACCACCACCCGAGGCCGATACGCCATCTGGGGGAGCTAGCGAGGACCCGCCGCCGCCACCACCAATGGCGATGATGCCCTCGCCGATCCGAGATACTCCCCCGGCGGTGCCCCGTCCGGCGGGCGCCGCAGCTCCGCCTTGGCCGCCGGCGCCGATGAAGATTGAGTATCGACCGATCTCGAAGGGCTGCCCTTCGAGGTAGATGACGCCCCCTCCTCCTCCACCCCCTGCGGGGCCATAGTAGTCTCCCCCACCCCCGCCACCGCCCCCCACGACGAGGTAGTCCACACGCACCCCGCCGCCTCTGCCTCTGCGGCCGCCCAGGCTCTGGGCTCGCAGGCCGCGCAGGCCGGGCGGGCGGATCAGTCCTGGCGTCCGGCGCATCAGTAGTCCGCCCCTTCCACGCAGAAGACCACGCCCGCCTGGGCCTGGCCGATGGCGCCATAGAGCTTCTCCTCCGCCCCCAGCAGCAGGGGGGCGGCGTCGGAATAGCCAAAGTCCACCGCCGCCTGGGCCGTGGAGGCCGAGACGGTCACGGCGGGCATCAGCCGGCTGGCGAAAAAACGCTTCACCGTCCCCGTCCCGTCGTGGTCGCGGAACAGCTGGCACTCGGTGGCCGTCAGGCTGGCCCGGGTCACGGCGGTCACCCGCGTCACCCGCGCCCCGTTGGGGCCGGCGGCAAAGACCAGGGCCGCCCCGGCGGGGGCATCGCCATAGGTGGCATTGGCAAGGCTTGCCACGCCCGAGGCCGAGCGCGGGACCTGGGGCGTAATGATGGAGTTGGGAGTCACGGGCATGGAAGATCTCCGGGAGGAAGGGGGTCAGAGGGTGAGGGACAGGGCCAGGGCGAGGCCGGCCACAGAGCGATCGAAGTCGGAGATGGCCGAGGTGGTCAGGGGCGCCCATCGGGGGGCCTGGCCGTCGGTCACCAGGGGCAGTCCCGCCGCCCCCTCCTGGCCAGGCAGGGTGCCCGACTGGCCGGCCCAGGCCTGGGCGTCCACATAGGCCTTCAGGGTCCGGCCGCCGATCTGGGCGCACAGCACATTGACCCCGTCGCAGGTCACCGGGCCGGCGTCCCCGGGGCCCAGTACCGCCGCCTGCCCCGCCCCTGTGGTCAGGGTCAGGGTCCCGGCGGTGGCGTTGACCACGTCATAGCGCTTGCTCACCGAGGGCAGGGTCACTGTGCAGCCCCCCGGACCGGTGAACTTCAGCATGGCGGCGCGGGCCTGGTCGGGGGCGAAGTTGGCGCTGGTCAGCACCGCATTGCCGGTCAGGTTCACGGCGGTCCATCCGGCGATGGCGAAGTCGATCAGGGCGATCACCGTATTCAGCTTGGGCGCGCCCCAGGTGTTCAGGTTCTCGCCGGCGGCCTGCATTTCCAGGCGCAGGCTCGGTGTGGCGGTGGAGGGCATTCAGACTTCCTTTCCGGTGTCATGACGGATCCAGCGGACTCCGTCGGAATGGGCCAGGACCCCCAGGTCCCGGACCAGGATCAGGTGCCAGGGCCAGGCCCCGGCAGGGGGAAGGTCGGCGCGCAGGCAGGTCGCCGCCGGCAGGGGGGCGGCCGGCGCCTCCAGGGCCCGCAGGGTGTCCAGGATCGCCGCCAGCAGGGGGCGCAGGGCCGGCGGCG
>JBMOEP010000252.1:0-3461 GCA_049314675.1 Phenylobacterium sp. | reverse complement strand
CCGGATCGGCGAGGGCGAGGACTGGCTGGAAATCCTCGGCTGCGGGATGGTGCATCCCAATGTCCTGCGGAACTGCGGGCTGGACCCGGAGGTCTGGCAGGGCTTTGCCTTCGGCTGCGGCGTCGACCGCCTGGGCGTGCTGAAGTACGGCATGCCCGACCTGCGCGACATGTTCGCCGCCGATGTCCGCTGGCTGGCCCATTACGGGTTCTCGGCCTTCGCCGCCCCCAATTCCGCTTCGGACCTGAGCTAGGAGGACTGAGATGAAGTTCACACTCTCCTGGCTTGGCGAGCATCTCGACACCTCCGCCTCCGTGGCCGAGGTGGTCGAGGCCATGACCATGGCCGGCCTTGAGGTCGAGCACGTGGAAGACCCCGGCGCGCGCCTCGCCGACTTTTCCGTCGCCCGCATCGTCGAGGCGGTCCAGCACCCCAATGCCGACCGGCTGCGGGTCTGCCAGGTCGACACGGTCGACGGCCGCAAGGAGATCGTCTGCGGGGCCCCCAACGCCCAGGCGGGCCTGACCACCATCTATGCTCCCCTCGGCGCCTGCATCCCGGCCAATGGCGTAGTGCTGGAGGCCCGGCCCGTGCGCGGCGTGGTCTCCAACGGCATGCTGTGCTCGGCCGCAGAGCTCCAGACCGCCGAGGAGTCGGACGGCATACTGGAGCTGGACGGCGGGCTTGCGGTGGGAATGCCCGCCGCCCAGGCCCTTGGACTGGAAGCGGTGATCGACTTCGAGGTCACCCCCAACCGGCCTGACTGGCTGGGTGTCGACGGCATCGCCCGGGACCTGGCCGCCACCGGCCTCGGGACCCTCAGGACGCCCGCCATCACCCCCGTCCCCGGTGCCTTCCCCTGCCCGGTCCAGATCCGGCTGGATGACAGCGGTGCCTGTCCGGCCTTTGCGGGACGCCTGATCCGGGGCGTGCGCAACGGCCCCTCGCCGGACTGGCTGCAGCAGAAGCTGAAGTCGATCGGGCTGCGGCCCATCAGCGCCCTGGTGGACATCACCAACCTGATCACCTTCGACCGGGCCCGGCCCTTGCACGTTTACGACGCCGCACGCCTGTCAGGCGGCTGGATCGAGGCCCGGCTGGGCCGGCAGGGCGAGACGGTCGAGGCCCTGGATGGCAAGACCTACGCCGCCGGGCCTGAAATCTGCGTCATCGGCGACGCCTCGGGTGCCCTTGGCCTGGGCGGCGTGATGGGCGGTGCCTCCACCGGCTGCTCGGAGACCACCACCGACGTCTTCATTGAGAGCGCCTGGTTCGATCCGATCCGGATCGCCCAAACCGGCCGGACCCTGGGGATCAGTTCGGACGCCCAGTACCGGTTCGCCCGGGGCGTAGACCCGGAAGGCCTGCTTCCCGGCCTGGAGCTGGCCACCCGGCTGATCCTGGACATCTGTGGCGGGGAGGCCTCGGAGGCGGTCCTGGCGGGGCAGGCACCCTCGCGGCCGGCGCCCTTCCCCTTCGACCGGACCTATGTCCAGGCCCTCTCGGGGCTGTCCCTGGACCGCGCACGCATCGATACTATCCTGTCGGACCTGGGCTTTACCCTCGAAGGTGAGACCGTAGCGCCGCCCTCCTGGCGCCGGGACGTCGAGGGCCGGGCAGACCTCGTCGAGGAGGTGGCGCGGATCGCCGGGTACGACGCCCTGCCCTCCACCCCCCTGCCGCCAGTCGCCATCCCGCCGGGGGGCGTGCTGACGGTGCGCCAGGGCCGGATGCGGATCGCCCGCCGGGCCCTGGCCGCCGCGGGCTTTGCCGAAGCCGTGACCTGGAGCTTCATGAAGCGGGCGACGGCCGAGCGGTTCGGCGGCGGCGCCCCGGAACTGGTGCTGTCCAACCCCATTGCGGCGGACCTGGACTGCATGCGGCCCTCCGTGCTGCCGAACCTGATCGAGGCGGTGGGACGGAACGCCCGGCGCGGCCATCCCGACGCGGCCCTGTTCGAGATCGGCCCGATCTATCGCGGCGATCAGCCCGGCGACCAGTCGGCGGTAATCGCCGCCGTCGTCTCGCCCCATCCCTCGCGCCGCTGGGACGGCCGGGACGACGACGCCCTCTTCGCCCTGAAGGGTGAGCTTGAGGCCCTGCTCGGGGAAATCTCCGCCCCGCCCCTACAGACCGTCCAGGGTGCCTCGTCTTCCTGGTGGAGCCCCGGCCGGTCCGCCCGGCTCCAGCTTGGCCCCAAGACCGTGATCGCCGAGTTCGGGGAGATCCATCCGGCGGTCCTGAAGGCCATGGACGTCGACGGCCCGGTCCTCGGCTTCGAGGTCCACCTGGACCTCCTGCCCGAGCCCAAGCGGCGGGACGTGAAGACCCGCCCGGCCTTACAGCCCTCGGCACTGATGCCCCTGTCGCGGGACTTTGCCTTCCTCCTGCCGGAAGCGACTCCGGCGGGCGACCTGGTGCGTCCGATCCTGGCCGCGGACAAGGCCCTGGTCGCGGACGCGCGTATCTTTGACGTCTATCGCGGAGCCGGCGTGCCGGAAGGGTTCAAGTCGGTGGCGGTCGAGGTGCGCGTCCAGCCCCGGGACCAGACCCTGACGGAAGCCGACATCGAAGCCCTGTCCGACCGGATCGTGGCGGCGGCGGGTAAGGCGACGGGTGCCCGTCTCAGGGCCTAAACCCCCACTGCTGTCGCCAGAGCCAGGGTATCTCGTAGCTTATTGATCTTGATCAATGAGGCGATCGGGGCTTGATTCCCATTCTTGCATTGCGTCTCCCGGCCTGGGGCCGGACGACCAGACAGTTGAGGAAGACCATGAGTGCGACGGAAACCCTAAGCCGCGGTGCGGTGACCAAGATCGAGCATTTCGACGTCCTGGTCGTCGGCGCCGGCATTTCCGGAGTCGGGGCCGCCTACCACCTTGAGACCCAGTCGCGAGGGACAAGCTATGTCGTCCTGGAGACCCAGGAGACCTTTGGCGGCACCTGGAGCACGCACACCTATCCCGGTATCCGCTCGGACAGCGACCTCTACACCTTCGGCTATCGCTTCAAGCCCTGGGTCAACGCCCCGATCGCCTCGGCCGAGGAGATCCTGAAATACATGGGCGAGGTGATCGCCGAGAACGACATCGGCCGGCACATCCGCTACCGGCACAAGATCCTGAAGACCGCCTGGTCCAGCCTGAACAACACCTGGACGGTGGAGGCGGTCCGCCTCGACACCGACGAGACGGTGACCTTCACCTGCAACTTCCTCTGGATGTGCCAGGGCTACTACCGGCACGACGTCGGCTACACCCCCGACTGGGAGGGGATGGAGGACTACCAGGGTCAGGTCATTCACCCGCAAAGCTGGCCCAAGGATATCGACCTTACGGGCAAGAAGGTGCTGCTGATCGGCTCGGGTGCCACCGCGGCCACCCTGGTTCCGGCCATCGCCGGCAAGTGCGCCCATGTCACCATGCTGCAGCGCTCGCCGACCTATTTCATCCCCGGTCGCA
>JBMOEP010000251.1:0-3481 GCA_049314675.1 Phenylobacterium sp. | reverse complement strand
GCCAATCAGCCTATCGTCGGCAGCCATCCCGTTCAGGGTGTCGTTGCCGGTCCCGCCGTCCAGGGTGTCATTTCCGCCCAGGAACGGGTCGTTGTCGCCGATGATCAGGTCGGCCCCGCCAAAGCCGTTCAGCAGGTCGGCCCCGCCATTGCCCGTCAGGGTGTCCGGACCCTCGGTCCCGGTCAGGGGCGAGCCACTGTAGGCCGCCAGCCGGATGACCAGGTCGATCGTGTTGTTGTTGTCAGTGTCGGCGAAGACATAGGTGTCGGCGGCACCCACCACGGTGTAGACGACGTCGTGCAGTCCGGAGGAGATCAGCCCCTCGGCCTGGATCACGGCGGACTCATAGGTCGGCGCAGGCTGGGCGGTGAAGCCGCTGACCCCCCCGGGATAGCCCATGTCCAGCTCGTCGCCCTCGGCGGAGTTGAAGTCGGTAATGACCTCGATGGTCCCCGGGGCCCGGCCGCCGGCGTCGCCCAGGGCGAAGATGAAGCGGTCCGCACCTGCACCACCGGCCAGGGTGTCAGCGCCCCCACCCCCCCTCAGGGTATCGGCTCCGCCGCTGCCGGCCAGGCTGTCCGCCCCCTCGCCGCCAGAGAGGCTTCCATCGCCCATCAAACCGGCCAGGGTGTCTGCGCCCGCCTCGCCGAGGAGGGACCCGTCGCCCACGATGGCGTCATTCCCGGTCCCACCGGCCACGGCGTTGGCGCCCAGGCCGGCGTTCAGGCTGTCGTCGCCGGCCCCACCCAAAAGGGTGTCCGTCCCGCCCAGGGCCGACAGGGTGTCGGCGCCGTCCTCGCCGTCGAGACCGTTGTTGCCGGCGTCAGCCTCAATCCGGTCGTCACCTGCGCCGCCCAGCACGGTCTCGCCGCCCGCGGCTCCCAGGACGGTGTCATTGCCGGTGCCGCCCAGGATGGTGTCCGCCCCCCCGCCGGCGGTAATCCGGTCATCTCCGTCGCCACCCTGAGTGGTCTCGGCGCCTGCGCCGCCATAGATCGTGTCGTTCCCGGCGTCCCCGGTCAGGGACGAGGCCCCCGCGCCGCCAGAGATGAGGTCGTCGGCCAGGCCGCCCGAAAGGGTATCGGCACCGCCCTGGCTGGTCAGGGTGTCGGCCCCGCCGTCCCCCTGGAGGAAGTCGATGCCGGCGCCACCGGCCAGGCAGTCATTGCCCTCGCCGCCGTATCCGGCCACCGAGCTGGCGCCATTGGCCGCAAAGTCCAGCCGGTCGTCGCCATCGCCCCCGCGCACGGTGGCGCCCCCGGCACCGCCGGCCGCCAGGGTGTCGGCACCCGCGCCGCCGTCGACCGTGTCACTGCCGCCGCCGGCCAGCACGGAGTCCCCGCCGTCGCCACCGAGCAGGGTGTCGGCGCCGGCCCCCGCAGCCAGGGTGTCGTTGCCGGTGCCGCCGGACAGGATGTTGTCACCGTCGCCGGCCTCGATCCGGTCGTCGCCGTCCTCGCCATAGACCCGATCATGGCCGCCGTCGGACCTCAGGGTGTCTGCCCCCGCCCCGCCCCACACGGTATTGGCCCCAGCCCCGGCAGCGAGGCTGTCATTGCCCAGGCCGCCCAGGACCAGGTCAGCGCTTCCCTGGGTCAGGACACTGTCGTCCCCGTCGCCGGCGCTGATCGTGGCCGCGCCCGCGCCCCCGAGGATCTGGTCATTGCCGTCCCCGCCCGACAGGGATTGCGGGACCGCGCCCCCCACCAGGGTGTCGGCCCCCGCGCCCCCCGACAGGATCGAGGCCCCGGCATTGGAGACCAGGCTGTCGGCCCCATCGCCGCCCAGCAGGACCGCCGCCCCGGTTCCGGCATCGCCCACCAGGGTGTCGTCGCCGCTCCCGCCATCCAGGCTGTCGGCGCCGGGCCCACCGCCGGTCATGACCAGCCGGTCATTGCCCGCGCCGCCCAGGACGGTGTCGGCACCGGTCCCCGTATTCAGGGTGTCGTCGCCCAGGTCGCCGAACACCAGGTTGGCGCCCTCGCCGGCCTGCACGACATCATTGCCCTGGCCACCCAGGATCGTGTCGCTCCCCGCGCCGGCGATCAGGCTGTCATTGCCCAGATTGCCGTGCAGGTAGTTGGCACCCTCGCCCGCCAGGATCGTGTCATTGCCCTGGCCACCCAGCAGACTGTCGTTCTGGGCGCCGGCGACGAGGGAATCCTCGCCGGTATTGCCGTTGACGCTGTCATTGCCCCCGCCGCCGAGGATGAGGTCGTTGTCCGCCCCGCCCGCAATCGTGTCCGAGCCGGTTCCGGCGGACAGGGTGTCTGCGCCCGAATCCCCGGTCAGGCTGTTGGCGCCCAACCCCGCCGACAGGCTGTCGGCGCCATCGCCCCCCGCCAGGGTGTCGGCGCCGGTTCCCGAGCTGATCGTGTCCGCACCCGAGCCGCCATCGGCCAGGTTGGCCCCCTCGGACGCCGACAGGCTGTCGACGCCATCGCCGCCCATCAGGGTGTCGTTCCCGCTGCCGGAAACCAGGGTGTCGGACCCAAGGTCGCCGGACAGGTAGTTGGCGCCCTCGCCCGCCGACAGGCTGTCATTGTCCTGGCCGCCCAGCAGGGTATCGGCGCCGGTTCCGCCGATCACGGTGTCGGCGCCCAGATTGCCGTTGGACCAGTTGGCACCGGTCCCCAGGACGATCAGGTCGGCGTCGCGGCCCCCATGAACGGTGTCATTGCCAATCCCGCCCACCAGGGAGTCGGCGCCGGCATTGCCCTGGATGAAGTCGTCGCCATCACCGCCGTTGAAGGTGTCGTTACCGACGTCGCCGTAGAGGCCGTCGCCAAAGCCCGAGCCCTCGAGGCTGTCGGCCCCCGACGTGCCGGGATAGAGCATGGAGCCGTCAAGGAAGTTGATCTGGCCGGTATAGCCGCCATAGCCGGCCAGGGAGGCCGACGGGAAGTCCCGGGAAATCCCGTTGTAGGTCAGGGTCGTTTTTGCGGGGATGATGGGGCTGGGTGGAATGCCTGAACCGCCAGAGGCCGGGGTGAACGTCACGCGCACCTGGGAAGCCGTTGCGCCCGGGGTGGTGAAGGTCAGGGTATCGCCAGCGGTGAAGGCCGCGGCCTGTTCGGGAGTGATGGTCTCGAAGGTGTAAGCCGTCATGGCTCACCTCCGAGCGCCTGTGAATCTTCCATTGCCCGCCGACTAGGCTCCCGGGGTGGTTTCCGAATCGTTAGCAGCCTAGGCGGCGGCGTTGCAGATGCAAGCTACAGGTGAGTTCTGCGCGGTCACAACGCCTCCTGAGGCGCTGTGGGTGGGCCTGAGTTGCGCTTTCGCACCCACCGGATGGCCTCACATACGAAAAGGGCCGCCCCGAAGGGCGGCCCGATCCGTTGTGCCGATGGTCTGGCTTAGACGAAGTCGGCCGAGGTCAAAGTCACTGCGCCGGTCAGGGCCAGCACGGTGTCGATGACATTATCGGCGTTGGTGTCGGCGAAGACGTAGGTCACCGAACTCACCGTCGTCGACACGATGT
>JBMOEP010000250.1:0-3488 GCA_049314675.1 Phenylobacterium sp. | reverse complement strand
GAGGATCAGGGCGGCGAGCATGCGGAGGATGCTGGCACCGCGAGCGGGGAAGTCAACGCCGCCAGGGCAGGGGCTGCACGATGCGAACGCCGCCAGCTTCGACCTCGCAGCTCCAGGCCATGACCTCGACCCCGGCCGTGGCCGCCGCCTCCAGCCCCCGGGCGAAGGCGGGGTCGAGGTCAGCGCAGGCGCTGAACGCCTCGCAGTCCATGCGCTGGATCACGAACAGGGCCACAGCCCGGTCGCCGGCCGCGACCTGGTTGGCCAGCTCCTCCAGGTGGCGGGTGGAGCGGGCCGCCACGCAGTCCGGGAACTCGGCGAGGCCTGGCGTGCGCATGAGGTGGACGTTCTTAACCTCCAGCCAGCAGCGGCCCCGGGCCGGGTCCTCCAGCAGGAAGTCCACCCGGCTGGCCTTGCCGTACTTCACCTCCTGCCGGACCGAGGCGTAGCCGGCGAGTTCCGGGATTGTCCCCGCCTCCAGGGCCTCGGCGACCAGGCGGTTGGGCAACATGGTGTTGATGCCGACCAGGCCGCCGTTGGCCTCGAGCAGCTCCAGCGTATGGGACAGCTTGCGCTTGGGATTGTCCGAGATCGACAGCCAGGCGGGCAGGCCGGGCGCCGTGAGGCCCAGCATGGCGCCGGGGTTGGGGCAGTGGACTGTGAGTTCCGACCCATCCTCAAGCACGACATCGGCCAAGAAGCGCTTGTAGCGCCGCAGAAGGGTGGCCGGGACCAGGGGGGCGGGGAAGTCCATGTGGCGGGTATAGGCAAGCGGGGCTCCAGCCGATAGAGGTTCGCCGGAAACGGAGACTTACGCATGGGCAGCCCGGGCGGAGACGATGTGGTGACGGCGGCGGTGCTGATCATCGGTGACGAAATCCTGTCCGGCCGTACCCAGGACACCAATTTGAGGGACATTGCCCGGTACCTGGGCGTGCACGGGGTGGACCTGTGCGAGGCGCGCACCGTGCCCGACATCCAGGACGAGATCGTCGACGCCCTTAACGCCCTGCGCGCCCGCTACGACTATGTCATCACCACTGGCGGGATCGGGCCCACCCACGACGACATCACCGCCGACTCGGTGGCCGCGGCCTTCGGCGTGGCGCTGGAAGAGCATCCCGACATCCTGGCCCTGATGCAGTCCCGCTGGGGCGACCAGATGAATGTCGCCCGGCGGCGCATGGCCCGGGTGCCAGTGGGCGGGTCCCTGGTCATCAACCCGGCACAGGGACCGCCAGGCTTCACCATCGGCAATGTCTTTGTCCTAGCCGGCGTACCCCAGATCATGCGCGGCATGCTGGAGGACGTGGGGCCAAGGCTGCGCTCGGGTGCGGTGGTCCTGTCCCGCACGGTCCGCGTGGAAGGCTCGGGCGAGGGCGCCATCGCCGCGCCCCTGGAGGCTGTGGCGAAGGCGCATCCGAGCCTCAGCCTGGGCAGCTATCCGTTTTTCACCGAGGGACTCTATGGATCGAACCTGGTCCTGCGCAGCCGCGACGAGGCCGAGTTGACGGTCACAGTCGGGGAGCTGATCGCCGCCCTCCGGGCCGCGGGCATCGAGAATGTCCGCGAGGTCGAGCCGGCCTGAGCCCGGACCCGTGAGCCTCTATCCCGTCATCATGTGCGGCGGCTCCGGGGTGCGCCTCTGGCCCGCCTCCCGGCCTGAACGGCCCAAGCCCTTCGCCCGGCTGTTCGGC
This sequence comes from Phenylobacterium sp., assembly GCA_049314675.1. Lineage (GTDB taxonomy): Bacteria > Pseudomonadota > Alphaproteobacteria > Caulobacterales > Caulobacteraceae > Phenylobacterium. The sequence goes on along the minus strand of JBMOEP010000250.1, from coordinate 1,791 downwards.
GACGGGCCCACGGCCTTCCAGGACACCGCTGCCCGGGCCGCCCCCCTGGGGCCGCTACTGGTCATCGGCGGGGCCGACCACGGGGGCCTGATCCGTGAGCAGCTGGCCGAAGCCGGGCTCGACGCCGAGGTGATCCTTGAGCCAGAGCCCCGCGATTCCGCCCCGGCCATGGCGGCGGCGGCGATCCGGCTGCTGCGACGGGACGAAGAGGCGATCATGGTCGTGCTCGCCGCTGACCATCACGTTCCGGACGCCGGGGCCTTCCGCGATGCCGTGGTCCGCGCGGTGCCCTTCGCCCGGGCTGGCCGCATCGTCACCCTGGGGGTGAAGCCGACCTTCGCCTCGACCGCCTACGGCTATATCCGGCCTGGGCGGGGCGAGAGCGTTCGGATGGTCGAGGCCTTCATCGAGAAGCCCGACGCCAGCCGCGCAGCTGGCCTCATCGCCGAAGGCTGCCTCTGGAACAGCGGCAATTTCATCGTGCCTGCGACCACCCTGGTCTACGAACTGGGCCGCCTCGCCCCCGAGGTTCTGGAAGCGGCGGAGGCCGCTGTGGAGTCGGCCGCAGAGTCCGCCACAGGGCTCCTGCTGGGCGAGATTTTCCGGACCGCCCCACGGATCTCCATCGACTACGCGGTCATGGAAAAGACAGCCCGGGCCATGGTCGCCGAAGTGGACTTCGCCTGGTCGGACGTGGGTGCCTGGGATGTCGTCCACGCCCTCTCGGAACAGGATGCGACGGGCAGTCACATCGAGGGCCGGGTCGAGGCCGAGGGCGTCTCCGGAGTCTATATCCGCGCCTCCGGCGGTGCCGAGGTGGTGGTGGTCGGGGTCCAGGGCCTGGCCGTCGTGGCCGACGGTGCCCGCATCCTCGTGGCGCCCCTGGCCGACAGCCAGGCGGTGAAGCGGGCCGTCGAGCGGCTCCAGGCCCGGGGCCCGGCGGGCTATCCAGGCCTTGAGCAGGCGACAGGCGACCTGGGCCTCTGGCTCCGGACGGCGGCCTTGCCGGTGTGGTGGTCCCTGGGCGCGGACCGGGAACGCGGGGGCTTTTTCGAGGCGATCGGCCAGGATGGCCGGCCGCGGCCGGCGCCCCGGCGCGGCCGGGTGCAGGGCCGGATGATCTTCAGCTTCGCCCAGGCGGGGCTGATGGGCTGGGACGGACCCTGGCGCGAGGCGGTGCGCCACGGCCTCGCCGGAATGACCGACGCCTTCCTGAGGCCGGACGGCCTGGTCCGGAGCCTGGTCGGGCTGGACGGCAGGCCGCTGGACGAGACCCCCTTCGTCTACGACCAGGCCTTCGCCCTGCTGGGCCTGGCCAGCCTGGTCCAGGCGGGTGAGTCTGCAGACATGGCCCTCGGTCTCGCCCAGCGCATGCGCGAGGGCCTCGATAATCTACGGCATCCCGGCGGCGGCTTCCGGGAGGCTGGCGACCAGCCCTTCCAGGCCAATGCCCACATGCACCTTCTCGAGGCCGCCCTGGCCTGGGAGGCGGCGGGAGGCGATGGCAGCTGGGCAGACCTGTCTGACGAGATCGCAGGCCTGGCCCTCGGTGCCTTCATCGACCACCGCGGGGTGCTGTCAGAGTTCTTTGACGCCGACTGGCGGCGCGCCGGCGGGGATGCGGGAAGGCTGGTTGAGCCGGGCCACCAGTTCGAGTGGGCCTGGCTCCTCGACCGCTGGGGTCGCGCCCGGGGCCGGGCCGACGGCCAGCTGGCGGCCAGGGCCCTGTACGCGGCGGGCCTGCAGGGCGTTGACACCCGCCGGGCCTGCGCTGTGAATGCCCTGTGGGAA
>JBMOEP010000249.1:0-3496 GCA_049314675.1 Phenylobacterium sp. | reverse complement strand
TGACCATGTTGTTCGACGCTGGCAGAGGCCTGCAGGAACGGGTCATTGCCGAGCAGTTTTCCGTCTGATCCCTCCACGGGTCATTAACCGGACCATGTCAGGGTAAGGACGTTGTCCTTCCTGGGGTACAGGCACCACCCATGTCGATCGCCAGCTCAAGACGTCTCCGTATCGACCCCAACGCCGTAGCCCGCGCTGAGGCGGCCCTGGCCGCCATGGCTGTGAACTTCGACGAGTGGCTCAAGACCGAGATCACCCGTATGGAAGCCGCCATGTCGGCCGTCCAATCCCAGGGGCGGAATGAAGACAACATGGAGGCGCTGTATCACCGCGCTCACGACCTGAAGGGGCTCGGGGCGACCTACGGCTATCCGATCATCTCACGGATCGCCGGAACACTTTGCCGGCTGATCGACAGCGCCGACCGACGCATGTCGGCTCCAATTTCACTGGTCGGAGTGCACGTGGAAGCGATCAAGGCTTCGGCGCGGAACGGCATACGGACCGACGATGACCCGGTCGGTAAGGCCCTCGTGCTCGAGCTTGAGACGACAGTCGCCGCCTTTGATCCTGAAGGCTAAGGGCCCGGAACCGGGCCGGCCGACTAACCCTACATTACCCTTTCAAGCGGCTCGGCGACATCTCCATAACCGGCTTCGGGCGGCAGGGTCAGAACCCTCCCTCCGGGACGATCCTCGATCCTGGGCAGGACGGTCACGAGAGTGCGGCGGCTGGCACGCTCAATGCAATCTGCCGCGCTCGAAGCCTCCGAAAGCAGCTGGACGTTCATCCGGGTAGGGAAAATTACCTTCCTCTGACCGCTGTCGGCAAGGGACAGCACCTGCCGGGGCGCGATCCATTCGGCGTCCACGGTCTCGCGCCCATCGCAAGCGGCAAGCTGGTCTTCGGGCGCCCTCACGGCGTAGAACCAAGTATCGAACCGCTTGGGGGTAAGGGGCGGCGTGATCCACCGAGCGAACACGGTGAGAGCCCTCAGGTCGAGGCGTACGCCCAGGTCGCGTACGACGTCCAGGAAGTCCAGATCCCCTGAGTCGACGGCCTTGCGGATATCCATCGGGGCGGCCTCGCCCCGGAACATCTCGCCCTCGGGCGTCCTCGCCAAGAGGATTCCAGCCTCCTCAAAAACCTCGCGGATCGCCGCGATCCTCAGGGGCCTCTGGACCTCGTCGAACGCTTCAAAGCCCAGGGTGTACTGGTCCCAGGTCGCCGCATGGTCCCGCTCGTGGCTCTTGCCACCCGGGAAAACCAGAGCGCCCGAGGCAAAGTCAATCTGGTGATGGCGCTTGACCATCAGCACCTCAAACTCGGGTTGATCCCTGAGCAGAAGGATAGTGGCCGCAGGCTTGATGGCGCTGTCGGGAGCGATGTCTGTCATGACGGCATGATGACCGCGCACTTGCGCTGGTGGCAAGCCCCTCCGGAACCGATCCTTCAGGCCCGAAGTGGCTCCGCGCCGAACTCGGCGGGCCTATCCGACCGGAGGTCAAGCCGTTCAAGAAGATAGGCGAGATCATCATGAAGGACGTTGAACTCAACAGCGTCGCTGCTCAGGAAACGCTCGAGCATCAGGGCCTGGAGGCGGGCGCGATCCAGAAAGCCACCCTCCGCCTCCAGCGACTTCCAGGCGTCGACCCCGGCCCGGAAAGCCGGAAAGAGGCGCATGGGCAAGCCAGCCCGCTCATAGATGGCCTTCAGCCCCAGGGGACCGGCGTCATGCACCATCATGCGGGCGCGTCTATGCGGTGCCTTGGCGAGTTCGGCGAGCCCATATTCCAGGAACGTTATGTGGCCATTGGCCAGGGATCGGAGCAGCAGGGACGCAGTCAGCCGTTCGTGGCGATTGAGGTGGGAGACGAACTTCCCAGGGTCTCCTGTAAGGCCAGCCTGGTCGACCAGGTCAATGGTCGCGCGCTCGTAGGCCCCGACAGCGATCGCAACAGCAATGTCCGGGGGGATCTCGTGGTGACTCACCAGATGGTCCAGCACGGCGTCGTTGACCAGCTTCACAAGCTTCTCTGTTACGGACAGGGGAAGCGACTTTCGGTAGGCGATGGCGCTAAGAACAGGCTCCGACCTGGGAAACCTCTCGACCACCCGCCGCAGGGACGGCTCGGAAATCTCGGCGTTGTCGTTGGCGCACACCGCCTCGATGGCGCGTTCCACACCGTTTTCGATTATGGAAGCCGCAAGGTCGAAGGAAACCCTCTTGCGCTTCGCGATCACCACCTGTCGGGAGGCGCCACCCACCCGCGCGATCTCGATGAGGTCTTCCTCTGTAAAGACAGGGGATTCGGAAAGGATGGGCAGGCAAACGCTCTCCACATCCTTGGCGAGCTTTATGGCGATGTACCGGGGCACGACTGGAGACGCCCTGAGGGTAATCGACAGCGCACGACGAACCAGGTCGCAGGCATCGCTGGCAAGGATGGGAAGAATCTCCTGGGCGGCCTCCCGCCCGGCGTCCGTCAGGCTCGACCGCTCAATGGTCAGGCAGATCTGCTCTGCGGCCTTGGCACGCTCCTCAGGAGTGGCACCGTTCAGAATGGTGCGAATGACCGCCTCCCGGGTAATCAAAGCCTGTCCACACTCATCGGAAGGCCTACACTTCACAACTTCACCCTTAATGTCGCATCAAGTTTAACGAAATTTTACCGCGCGCCCTTTTGTTTGATTCGACACGAATCTCGGATCTCCAAAGCCCAAGACAAGGATGACTAAATGCTGCTCAAGGGATTGAAAGTCGTCGAGTTTGCCTCCTACATTGCTGCACCTGGCGCGGCGGGAATCCTGGGCGACTGGGGTGCCGATGTCATCAAGGTCGAGCGCCCAGAGGGCGATCCCATGCGCCATGTCTTCGCCGACACGAAGAACGCCGTCGCCGGAAACCCGACCTTTGCCGTCGACAACCGGGGCAAGCGCGCGGTCGTGCTGGACATTTCGAAGCCAGAGGGACGGGACGCCCTGGCGCGGCTTGCGGCGGCAGCGGATGTCTTCCTGACCAATGTTCGCCCGGCAGCCCTGAAGCGCGCGGGCCTGGATGAAGCCACCCTTCGCAAGGACAATCCCCGTCTCGTCTATGCCATGGTCACCGGCTACGGGCTGGAGGGACCCGATGCCCATCTTCCCGGCTTTGACGTCACAGCCTTCTGGGCGCGCTCGGGCGTGGCGCGGATGCACGCCCCAAAGGGTACGGATCCCTTCATCCTGCGCACCGGCGTGGGCGATCACACCACCTCCATGGCCACGGTCTCAGCCATACTGGCCGCCCTGTACGAGCGCAGCCAGACGGGCCTAGGCCGGGTCGTGCAGACCTCCCTGCTCGCCACCGGCGTCTATACGGTCTCCTCCGACATGGCAGTCCAGCTGGCCTTCGGCCGCCTCGCCTCGAACCGACCCCGGACGGACCCCTTCGATCCCCTGGCGAACTTCTACCGCAGGTCCGACGACCACTGGTTCGTGCTCAACCCGCGCGGCG
>JBMOEP010000248.1:0-3498 GCA_049314675.1 Phenylobacterium sp. | reverse complement strand
AAGATGTCCAAGTCCAAGGGCAATGTCATGGACCCCCTGGACCTCATCGACAGCTACGGTGCCGACGCCCTGAGGTTCACCCTGACCGCCATGTCAGGGCAGGGAAGGGACATCAAGCTTTCGACCCAACGTATTGAAGGATATCGGAATTTCGGTACCAAACTGTGGAATGCGGCGCGGTTCTGCCAGGTCAATGGCTGCGTCCGCGTCGACGGCTTTGACCCGGCGTCCGCCAAGGGGGCGGTCAACCGCTGGATCATCGGCGAGACGGCCCGTACCGCCGCGGCGGTGACCGAGGCCATCGCCGGCTGCAACTTCGACGAGGCGGCCAATCTTCTCTATCGCTTCATCTGGAACACCTTCTGCGACTGGTATGTCGAGCTGTCCAAGCCGGTCCTGAATGGTGCCGACCTGGCCGTCCAGGCCGAGAGCCGGGCCACCGCCGCCTGGGTCCTGGACGTGATCCTCAAGCTGCTTCACCCGGTCATGCCCTTCCTGACCGAGGAGCTCTGGGACCAGACTGCCGACCTAGGCACCCCCCGGTCCGAGCCCCTGCTGATCTCCGCCCGCTGGCCGGACCTTTCGGCCCTGGCCCCCGATCCTGCCGCCGCCGCCGAGGTGGGCCTGGTCATTGCTGCCATCGCCGAGGGCCGCTCGGTCCGTTCGGAGCTCAACGTGCCCCTCGGTGCCCGGCCGCCCCTGCTGGTGGTCGAGGCCGACGCCGCCCAATCGGCCGTCCTGGCCGCCTACGCTCCGGTGATCGGCCAGATGCTTCGGGTCTCCGAAGTTCGGGTTGAGGCTTCGGCCCCGACAGGCGCCATTCCCTTCGTGGTCCAGGGCGCGACCCTGGCCCTGCCGGTGGCCGAGTTCATCGACCTGGCCGCCGAGAAGGCCCGTCTGGCCAAGGAGATCGCCGGCCTCGCCGGCACTGCCGAGCAGACCCGCCGCAAGCTCGACAACCCCGACTTCGTCGCCCGGGCGCCGGAAGAGGTGGTGGAGGAGAACCGCGAGCGCCTGGCTGAGGCCGAGGCGGCTCGCGAACGCCTGCAGGCGGCCCTGGCGCGCCTTTCCTGACCGCCGTCCCCCGGTCCTGACGCGAGGTCAGTCTTCCGCCTTCTGTGGACGAAGACTATGGTCCTTCTCAACAGGATGCCGAACCGGCGCTGGGAGGCGTGCCAAGCCATGAATTTCGATTTCTCCGAGGACCAGAAGTTCCTCAAGACCGAGGCGAGGCGCTTCCTCGAGGCCAACTGCCCCACGAGCCGGGTGCGCAAGGTCCTCGACGATCCCGCGGCGACCTGGGACCCCGAACTCTGGAAGGCCGTGGCTGGCCAGGGCTGGCTTGGCGCGGCCATTCCAGAGGAACATGGCGGGCTTGGCCTGGGCCGGCTTGAACTCTGCGTCATCGCAGAGGAACTGGGCCGGGCCGTGGCCCCCATCCCCTTCGCCTCCACCGTCTATGTCCTGGCCGAGGCGGTCATGCTGGCCGGTTCCGAGGCTCAGAAGGCCGCTGTCCTGCCCGGCGTCGCGGCCGGTGAGGTCATCGGTGCCCTGGCGACTTCGGAGGGGCCTGGCGCCCTGTCCGGGGCCTCGATCCGCGCCACCGTCGAGGGCGGGCGCCTTTCGGGGACCAAGATCCCGGTTACCGACGGCGGCATCGCCACCCACGCCCTGGTCCTGGCGCGCGAGGGTGGCCAGTTGGGGCTCTTCCTCGTCGACCTGTCGGCCACCGGGGTGACCCGCGAGACGCTCTCGACCCTGGATCCCTCCCGCGACGCAGCCAAGCTGGTCTTTGACAAGGTCCCGGCCGAGCGTCTGGGCGGTGCCGGCGAGGGCCTCGCCCTGGTCGAGCAGGTCCTGGACCGGGCCGCCGTCCTCCTGGCCTTTGAGCAAACCGGCGGCGCTGACCGCGCCCTGGAGATGGCCAAGGACTACGCCCTCGAGCGGTTCGCCTTCGGCCGCGCCATCGCCAACTATCAGGCGATCAAGCACAAGCTGGCCGACATGTACGTGAAGAACGAGCTCGCTCGCTCGAACGCCTACTACGGAGCCTGGGCGCTCAATACCAACGCCCCCGAACTGCCGGTGGCCGCCAGCGCCGCCCGGATCGCGGCCTCCGAGGCCTACTGGTTCGGCTCCAAGGAGAACATCCAGACCCACGGCGGCATCGGCTTCACCTGGGCCGTGGACTGCCACCTGCACTACCGCCGCTCGCGCCAGCTGTCCCTGGTCGCCGGTGCCCCCCGGGTCTGGAAGGACCGCCTCGTCAGCCACCTCGAACGCCGCAACGCGGCCGCCTGAGAAGGAAACCAATCATGGATTTCAACGACACACCCCTGGAAGCGGCCTATCGCCAGAAGGTCCGGACCTGGCTTGAGGCCAACGCGCCTCGCTCCCGCGACGCGAACGATGACGGGGAGGGCGGGGGCGACCTCGCCGCCGCCAGGTCCTGGCAGGCCAGGAAGGCCGCTGCAGGCTTTGCCTGCATCACCTGGCCCAAGGAATGGGGCGGCCAGGGTGGCACGCCCATCGACAGCGTCATCTTTGGTGAGGAAGAGGCGCGCTACCCGGTCCCCTCCAACCCGTTCCAGATTGGCCTCGGCATGTGCGTGCCGACCGTCATGAACTTCGCTGATCCCGCCACCAAGGACCGGTTCGGCCCCCCCGCGATCCGTGGCGAAGAGATCTGGTGCCAGCTGTTTTCCGAGCCGAGCAGTGGCTCCGACGTGGCGGCGGCGCGGACCCGGGCCGAGAAGACGGCTGACGGCTCCGGCGACTGGATCATCAACGGCCAGAAGGTCTGGACCACCGGTGCCCAGTTCTCCGACTTCGGCATCGTCATCGTCCGCACGGACCCGAACCTGCCCAAGCACAAGGGCCTGACCATGTTCTGGGTCGACATGAAGGACCCGGGTGTCGAGGTCCGGCCGATCCACCAGATGTCGGGGGGATCCGGTTTCAACGAGGTCTTCTTCACCGACGTCCGGGTGAAGGACAGCCAGCGCCTCGGCGGCGTGGGCGAAGGCTGGAAGGTCTCGCTGGTGACCCTGATGAACGAACGCCTGGCCGTCGGCGGCGCCACGGGAACGGGCTGGTCCCAGTTCCTCGAGGCGGCCCGCGACACCACCGGGTCTGACGGCGCGCCGCTTCTCCAGGAAAGCGCCGTCCGCGAAAAGCTGGCCGACTGGTATGTCCAGGCTGAGGGCCTGCGCCATGCCCGCAACCGGACCATGACCGCCCTGTCCAAGGGCCAGACCCCCGGCCCCGAGAGCTCCATCGGCAAGGTCGTGGCGGCCACCCTCATGCAGGACCTGGCCAATGAGGCGGTGGAGATGCTGGACCAGTACGGGATCATCAACGACCCGGACCTCGCCCCCCTGTCGGGTGGCTTCCACGGTTCCCTGATGATGGCCCCCGGCCTTCGCATCGCAGGCGGAACGGACGAGATCCTGCGCAACATCATCGCCGAGCGCGTCCTGGGCCTGCCCGGTGACATCC